>NZ_JACJSH010000019.1:0-148819 GCF_014698055.1 Nostoc sp. FACHB-133 | reverse complement strand
ATACCCTTAAACGGCTGCCCATATACCTGTTACCGTGGTAGATACATTATGTGTATTTACTTATCTTTACACAATTTGGTTTTTTCACCCTGTCCTACTTAAAAGGATGTTTTAAAAGTATTATATGAAACACCAAAAGCTTTTCTCCTGCGAGAAGAGAGGTTTCGAGCATACATTTGACTGGTTAAATATCCTCTGAGAGAAACCAAGACACCAAGAAAAGATTAGGAAGAGAGATTGTTCTGCGAGTTTAACGTAGTAGGATTGTTCAAGTGAAAGGGTACGCCTAGCGGGATGAGTAGCCATCGATCGCTAGTAGGCACCCTAAAATAAGAACAAAAGACGATTCCTAAAACAAGCACACTCCATGCGTATTTCTCTAAATTGGCTGCGCGAACTAGTAGAGATAAAACTAAGTCCAGAAGAATTAGCCGAAACCCTTACAATGGCAGGGTTTGAGGTAGAAGATATTGAAGATCGCCGCACTTGGGCAAATGGCGTGGTTGTAGGGAAAGTGCTTGAGCGTCAACCCCACCCCAACGCCGATAAATTAAGTGTTTGCCAAGTCGATATCGGTGCAGGTGAAACTTTAAATATTGTCTGTGGCGCTGCCAATGTGAAGGCAGATATCTATGTACCGATAGCAACTACGGGTACTTACTTACCCAACATCGATTTAAAAATTAAACCTGCAAAACTCCGTGGTGTCCCTTCTCAGGGCATGATTTGTTCTTTAAAGGAACTCGGTTTGCCCACCGATGTAGACGGAATTCATATTTTTACCCAGGAAAATTTACCATTAGGTAGTGATGTGCGTCCTTTGTTGGGTCTAGATGATGTAATTTTAGACCTAACTGCAACTGCCAATCGCGCTGATGCTCTGAGTATGGTAGGTGTAGCCAGAGAAGTAGCAGCTTTAACTGGTGGAAAATTGAGCATCCCTGAACCTGGTGAAGTTTCTATTAGTAAAAATACTGGAAATTTAACTTTAAAAATTGCTGATACACAAGCTTGTCCTGCATACATCGGTACGGTAATTGAACAGGTAAAAATTGCTCCATCTCCCGAATGGCTGCAACAGCGTTTGCGAGCGGCTGGGGTGCGTCCTATAAGTAATGTTGTGGATATTACTAACTACGTTTTGTTGGAATGGGGACAACCATTGCACGCCTTTGACCGCGATCGCCTAAAATCTGTTGCAAGTAGCGAAAGTTTAACCATCGGTGTTCGCTTCGCTAATAATGGCGAATCTCTCAAAACCCTGGATGGGCAAACTCGCACCCTATCAACCCAAAATTTGTTAATTACCACTAACGACAGGCCCGTTGCATTGGCGGGAGTCATGGGTGGAGAAGAAACAGAAGTCCATGAAGGGACTGAAAGCCTAGTTTTAGAAGCAGCTTTATTTGATTCCGTAGCAATTCGCCATTCTTCGCGCAGTGCAGGCTTAAGAAGTGAAGCTTCTGGGAGATATGAACGGGGAGTTAACCGCGCTGAGTTGGAAATAGCTAATCGCCGCGCCTTATCTTTAATTAGCGAATTAGCGAGTGGAATTATAGTTCAGCAGGAAATTGCCGACACTCGCCCCGATCCTTCTACCTGGAGTCGTTCGATCGCACTGCGTTTAGACCGCGTTAATCAGATACTAGGGCCAATCGATTTAGGAGAGGACACAGGTGAACTCCAAGGACAAGATGTTGAGCGCATTCTGACTGCATTAGGATGTCAGTTGACTCCTTCAGGTGAAGATAGCAACCATCAACCTACATGGTCAGTTGCCGTCCCACCCTATCGTTATCGCGACTTAGAGCGAGAAATTGATTTAATTGAAGAAATCGCCCGTCTCTATGGTTACAACCGATTCTGCGATACCTTACCAGAAAAATCGGAAGGTGGTTATCTGCCTTTAGACGAGGAACTGATTCGCAAGTTACGGGCTTTCCTCCGGGCTGAAGGATTGACAGAATTAATCCACTATTCTTTAGTTAAACCAGGAGAAGACAGAGAGATAGTACTGTCAAATCCTTTATTTGCCGAATATTCAGCGCTACGAAACGATTTGTTATCTGGGTTGATTGATGCCTTTCAATACAATTTAGAGCAAGGTAATGGTTCCCTGAACGGCTTTGAAATTGGGCAAATTTTCTGGCGAGAAGAAGACGGTTTGCAAGAAACAGAAGCCCTGGCTGGGATTATGGGAGGCGATCGCACCGTTGGCAAATGGTCAAAAGGTGGACGCGAAGAACCCGTCACCTGGTTTGAAGCCAAAGGCACTTTAGAAAGTGTATTTCGGCAGCTTGCCTTGCAGGTAGAATTCCAACCCGATTGCCGAGATAATCGCTTACATCCAGGACGCACCGCTTCTTTGTGGATTCGGGGTAACAGGCTAGGGATTTTTGGACAACTCCATCCCCAATTGCGACGAGAAAAAGGTTTACCAGATTCCGTTTATGTTTTTCAGTTGGATCTAGATGTGCTTTTAGAATCTCTGGGAGAAGATGAAGTTCTGGTTCCAGCATTCCAGCCATATTCTACCTATCCAGCTAGCGATCGCGATATCGCCTTTTTCGCACCAGTGAAAATCTCAGTTTCCGAAATTGAAAAAGTAATTACCAAAGCGGGTAAAGATTTGCTCGAATCTGTGGAATTATTTGATGAATATCGCGGCGAAAATGTCCCTGAAGGACAGAGGAGTTTAGCATTCCGCTTAATTTATCGCGCTAGCGATCGCACTCTGACTGAGGCGGAAGTCGAACCAGTACACAATAAAGTCCGCGAAGCCTTGGTGGAAAAATTCGGCGTAAATCTCAGAAGTTAGTCATTTGTCCTTTGTCATTGGTCCTTTGTCATTGGTCATTTGTTAAGAGTTAGGAGTTAATAATTCCTCACTCTTAAACCTACTGGCTACAAAATCCAAAATCTAAAATCCAAAATTGGTAAAGTTATGCCTAAATATGTACTCTGGGGAACCTACTGCGAAGACGTTCTTGAAAAACGTACCCCCCACCGTGAAGCTCATTTAGACGGATTAGCAAAACAGAAAGAATCTGGTGTGCTGATTACCATTGGCCCCACCAAGGATGTCACAAAAGTTTTTGGGATTTACGAAGCCGAAGACGAAGCCACTGTACGCCAGTTGATTGAAAATGATCCTTACTGGAAAAATGGCATCTGGACTGAGTATTCTGTCAAAGAATGGATTCAGGCTTTATAAATTGGGCATAGAGAATGGGACATGGGGCATGGGGCATAAACGTTAAACCTCTAAACTTTAAACTTTCAGTTTTAACTCTCCCTCATCTCCCAATGCCCAATGCCCAATGCCCAATCCCCAATTCCCGCATAATTATGAAAATTTGGCAAGTTGATTTTTATCGTCGTCCTTCACAGGATGCGTCTGGACAAATTTTATGGGAGTTGTTGATTTGTGACGCAACTCGCAGCTTTGAGTATGAAGCTACCTGTCTTCAGTCAGCAGCGAATTCGAGTTGGGTTGCTGCTCAACTTGAACTAGCCGCAGGTGAAAAATTGCCAGATGTGATTCAGGTGTTTCGTCCGCAGTCTCTAAGCTTAATTGAGGCGGCTGGACGCAATTTAAGTATAAATGTCGAACCTACGCGCCACACTTTGGCGTTGAAACAGTGGTTACAAGAAAAGCAATATCCCTCAGCGCTGGATAAACCACCTCCAGCACCATTACCAGAGAACCTCTGGGGAGAACAATGGCGGTTTGCGACTCTAGCTGCTAGTGACGTAGAAACGAGATTTAGCGATCGCCCCATTCCCATTTTGCACATCCCAGAACATCTTAAACCCATCAACTTGGGTTTAGCGTCAACAGTCCCCGTCCCTGGTGTAGTAATTTATGGTGGACGGCAATCGATGCGCCTAGCCCGATGGTTACAGCAAGCCCGTCCCGTAGGGTTTAATTATATATCTGGCGCACCAGATGGCTTAATATTAGAAGCTAGCTTAGTAGATAGATGGATTGTTGCCACTTTTGAAGATCCAGAAGTTACAACAGCAGCCCAAACATTTGAACAACGAAAAAAGCATTGCCGAGGATTGCATTTTTTGTTAGTGCAACCAGATGATTCCGGCATGACTTATAGCGGCTTTTGGTTATTGCGGGCAGAAGATTGATATGGCAAAGTAGAGATTATAAGTCAATACATTTCAGATAAGACCAAAACACTTGTAGAGACGGCGATTTATCGCGTCTCAAAACCCACGATTTGGTATAAGTAGCGCTTAACCCAAGTGCATTGGATTATAAGTGACGCAAAGGCGATCGCTCTATATTAGAGGGTAGGCATTGCTAAAAAATGCAAAACCAGGTGCAATATTATTTAAAGTAATGCCCACTCCAATACGATTCGGATCAGGCTTTTAATGAAAGTTATAAATCGCAAAGACGCAATAAATCACCGTATCTTTCCTTAACCAAACCGTATTGATGCCCACCCTACCACTGTCCTGAATTATCTTCTTGTTGCAAGCCTATCAGCTGTCGCCGTTTCCAAGCATAATGAAGAATATTAATTCCTAATTCCTGGGCTGTACGAATAGTCAATCTGGGTAAACTCAAATCTCTATCCAACCCCCAAGCAGTTGCTAAATCTCCAATTGCTAAAATAATTCCACCACCAATTAACATTTTAATTTGCTGTTGATTAACCATTGGCAAGGCAGCAAATAAGAAAGGTTTTGTCCGTAAAGGATGACTCCGTTGCAATTCTTCTAAAGGTCTTAAAGGACTTTCTAATTGTTGTGCTAATGCTTGAGTACTTTCAATTAAAGCATTAGCATTTGTTGGTGCATCAACGAAAAGCACACCACCTAAATTTAAGTAATTTTTGAGGGATTCAAATTCGAGACTATTTAAAGAAATTGCCTGTCCACCTGTCAAATAAAGTAGGTCATAATCTTGAATATTTTCACTTAGAGAAACCTGACCTGGTTCATCAGCCCCTCGCAAACTGGGATATAGGGGTTCTACTGCTTGTAACAAATACGAAAGGCTGAAAAAATTACGCGCACATTCCGGATCGCTATGAGTTGCTTGTGCCATGCACACAAGTGCTTGAGGACGCATTTGTGCTTGACGGCGATAACGCAAATCAATATTGTTATATCCAGGAAAGAAAGCATCCGCAGGTTGGGTAATTTCAGTATGTCCTGGTTGCAGAAGTATCCGACATATTTCTATTTCTGAACTGACTGGTATAGAGTTTCTTTGGTCAATTCGATAAGTTTCTTGAACAATATCTCTTTGTTGTCCACGCCGCAATTCGTCAGGGTCTACATAGCTAACTACTAAGTAGATCATGAGTGGTTCAGAACTGACTACTTCTATATCAATAGGAAAGTCATAAGAAGTCGGTACAACAATTAGATTACCTGCTAAATCAATTGCAATACCAGGTTGAATTTGTACCCAACGCCCATCTCGATATCTAGCTTCTACTTGACTTGGGGCTGTCACATCTCGAACGCCTAAACCACAGACAATTCCTGGTTGGTTTAAACTTTGATATTGAGCATTTTGCCGATTTCGGTGATAATCATGGGCTGTGCGCCAGCGTTCTGCATTGATTAGTAACCCGTCTGCGGCTTGCAGGCGTTCCAAAGATTTGATTGGTGGGGGTGGGAAAGGATGGGACATAATAATTTTAGATTTTAGATTTTGGATTTTGAATTAAAAGCGTGTTACATAAATCTCCAACAAGCAGTAATAACACACCATATAATGAAATTTTATTTAATTACGAATTACGTTAGCGTAGCGGGGCGTAGCCCATTACGAATTATTTTCGATAGATAATTCGTATGTGCAGAAAGCAGGCTTTTCTTGTTCTATGATTCTTTGGATAAGTTGTTCGTTAATGATGCCGCTAGAAATATTTGAACGCAAACGTACTATAAAATGATATGGTTGCCCACCTGCTAAAACTGCATTTCCTAATTGGGCATCTCCTATGATGAAACTTGGGCCAAAAGGTTCTGTGATACTAATATGTTTATCAGCTTCATTAGGTAAATCTTCATCTAAAGGTAAACCGGTATAAAGATGCAAGTAAAGACGCAATCCTTTGCGAGTTCCGCGCCAGCGATAAAGTTCTACAGCCCGACGAATTAAACGCCGTTGTTGCTGGAGATCCCAAACTGAATCTACTTGCCAAGCGACCCAATGAGCCATAAAGGGTAGTAATGCTTGTGGTGCTGTCAAGGGATCGAGGTTTGCCCACATAACATTGTAACTATCAACTATTGGTTGAAAAGCTTGCTCAAATATCTTCATGAAGCGACCAATAAAGTCTACTTCACGATACAAAATTGGCAAGAATTCCATATAGGCGGTGTAAGGACGAATATATAAATCGAAATACTCGCTTCTCTCGATTTGTTCGTTCTCAGTACCTGGGTCTATATGTAGAGTAACTAGACTGCGAAAATTGAGAGTTAATTTGTTTTTTGTCCCAGGAGAAATTGCTTCTTGGTCTTCAAAAAATGTGTCGGGAATTGAGAAGTAGAGAACAGCATCCATTTGTCCACGAGGCGGTATTTCACTACCCTCTGTGCCAATTTGACACCACTGGGATGGAAAGTTTCCCTCAACACTTAAGCTTACCCGCAAAGGACGTTGTTCTAAGTTTTGTACTTGCACAATCATCTCGCTGGGATGCCCAGGATGCAAGAGTAAAGTACGTCCAGCTACATCCATATCCGCGTTTGCAAATCCTAAACCCGCCACAGGTAAAGCTTCGGGTATTTGCATTGGTGTTAATTGAATGCTTACAGCCGGACTAGAGCGACTTTGAACCATAGGAATTGGGAATGGGGAATGGGGAATTGGGAATTGGGAATGGGGAATGGGGAATTGGAGGGAGAATAACTACTGACGAATGACGAATGACAAATTACGAATTACGAATTATTTGAATGTCGTGATTTGAACGTAGATTGGTATCAGCCCAAGAACATATTAAACCTTCCGAGCCTGGGTCAATCAATTGTTCTGGTGATGGTTGTCGTCGCCAATTTTCTCCTTGCTTGCGGATGGGAAACAGTAAAACGGGGCCTAAATGACGCACGCCTAGGGTTTGTTGCAATAATGCGACAATATCTGATGTATAAACTGGTCGCCCAAATGGCCAACCTTTGCCATCCATTCCTCCAGTTAATGGATTTAAATATTTATACAGTGATACCCTTAAATTCCGGCGAATTTCTTCTCTGGCAAAAGGATTATCATAAGCAGGTTCTAAAGCAATTTCTGTCTGTACAGAAACACCTACGTAATTCGGTTCTTGTAATTCTATTTGTACCCCTAATAACCGTCTTTCATCTAAGTAACTCATAATTTGCTCTTGCAGGGCATTACTAAGAGCAAAATTTTCTGGTGTCATGCCATTACCTTGCGCGATCGCATCTGTATTTGCATAAGGAACAACCAGTAAACTAACTATACCAGCTTGTCTACGAGAATTTGCTGGCAAACACCGGACGCGGGCGATCGCACCTGCACCCGCCTGTTGAGTTAAAACTTCAAAATCTTCAGCAGTGACGGCGCGATCGCGTGTGCGGAGGATACGGGGAGCCTTCATTACAGCCTGTTCTAGCGATTCGGCATCCGCGCCATTGATCGCTGGTACACGATTGACCACGCTAGCAATGTATGGATACGCAGACTTCAAAAACTGGATTGCCCCAGTTTGCACATTGCCTTCTCTACCGCCACCTGTGCGATAAGCAACCATTTTAATCTCTGCACCACGGGGAGGAATTGCCCCATATTGGTGTTCCGACTGGTTATTTTCTAGAACTTGTACAGATGTGTTATCTAGCGATGGTTCTTGAATCCGCGATCGCATCTGGGTATGCTGTTTAAGTTGGCTAGGTTCCCGAATCAGCGGCCCAAACTGGATTGTTCCAGTGATCGAATCGATAGTGTAATGAAAATTATGTGGCCCAGAATCAGCAAAATCTCTCACCTCAATCCACTTTTGAGGCAAACCACCACTGGGAGTAACTAAAATATATTCATTTTCCCGGCGTTCTAAAATTGGTGCTGTTTGTAACTGGAAACTCTGACCGGGTGTACCATCACTAATTCCCAATCGCTCATCTAAAATCAGCGTACTGTGACTAGCTCTAACAGTACCGCCAATTGACCGCGCTGCTAAACCAATAATTCTTGGTGGACGATTGTAACCAGTTTCATTGGCTTCTGTGGAAACAAAGCTACAGCGCAACCAACGACCCCGGTAAGAGGTAAAATTAGCCACAGGCCAAATTTGAGGTAGATGCAAACGCACCTCTGCACCTTGAGAAGGGTTTCCACCCTGTTGGGCCATTTCATAAAAACTGAACCCACGAGTTTTATCGTCTGACTCTTGCAATAAAACTGGTTGCCAATTTTCCCCATCCCAGGCTTCCCACTTGCGGGGTGGTTGATTGGGGTTAATACCAGCAGGAGTAGCCGCAGCCCCTTGAAAAATAATTTCTAAAACATTAGCGTCTAAAGGATCATCAGAATTAATTGCTAAATAAAAACAGTTCCCAGGCTGGGGTTCCTCTTCAAATATCGGTTGTTCATTACCTGTCCAGAAACCGTTAGATTGACGAGTCCATGAAGTTGTGACTCTTTCGCGCAGAGATTGGGGAATATCTTCGGTAGTTTGGGCAGTTAAGAAGTGTTGGATGCGGGGGTTGCCGATAATTAGAGGAGAATCTGTGCTGAAGGTAATAGCTTCTGTAGTTTCAGTGCGGATAGTTGAGGCTTCCAATCCGGCTGGAATCGTGTAGGCTTCAGGTAGTGCAGCGCTTAAATAAAAAGTTAATTCCGTGCGGGCTGGGGCGGGAGGCTGGAGACGAATACCTAGTAATTCTAGGAAGGCGACATAATTTTTTCGAGGTACTTGGTTAAATCTGAGCAACATTTGGTCAGTTAACCAGGCAAATAACTCAATTAGCGTAATTCCTGGGTCGCTGAGATTGTGGTCAGTCCATTCTGGACAGTAGCGAGGAATACGCATAATACATTCTTCC
Source organism: Nostoc sp. FACHB-133 (assembly GCF_014698055.1). Taxonomy (NCBI): domain Bacteria; kingdom Bacillati; phylum Cyanobacteriota; class Cyanophyceae; order Nostocales; family Nostocaceae; genus Nostoc; species Nostoc sp. FACHB-133. The sequence goes on along the minus strand of NZ_JACJSH010000019.1, from coordinate 139,768 downwards.
ACCAAATCATCGAAGGCGCGATCGTCTAAGTTGGAAGAAGGTAATTTCGGTAAAAAATCAAAGTTCATACCAATTTTAAAAAAGAATGTGACAGATACAAGCCTAGAAACCCAGATGAAATTTAGCTTCTCAATTTTTAATTTTTAATTCTTAATTTTTAATTGATATCACGATTCCTCCCCAGCTGAAACCAAATAATAAGGATAAACAAAACTATAAATATCGGGGCCGTCTTTGAGTCGATAATTGATAATGATGTCCACTCTGCCACGCACAGGGTCAGGATCGGTGATAACTTCATCGATAGTAATGCGTGGTTCCCAAACTTCTAAAGCTTCCAAAACATAAAGGCGGATTCGCAGTAGGGTATCGCTACTTAAAGGTGCAAACGCCAGTTCAGACAAGCGTGAACCAAAGGTAGGTCGATAAACCCGCTCACCTACTCCGGTGCGGAGGATAATCCAAATAGATTCTTTAACTTTTTGATCTTCACGGCTAAGTTGTATCCCGCCTTGCACACTTAAATGCAGTGGATAAGCCCAACCTGTTCCCAAATAGGCTCGTTCACGACCATAAACCATATCTGGCACTTAGACAGTTGTACATGGATATCTTCCAAGATATCGGCACAGAAGGTTTAAGCCTATTCGCCAAAGGTCGAGGATGAAGAAGGGGGGAGCAGAGGCGCACGAGGCTTTTCGGATTTTTGCACAGATGGGGTAATCATAAGTGATTAACCGGACTTGATATGAGATGGATGAACGGAGTTCTGAGGTGGATAAACGGAGTTCTGAGGTGGATGAATCCAGTTCCGAGGTGGATGAATCCAGTTCCAAGGTGGATTAACGGAGTTCTGATATTATGTCCGCATAATTACAGAAAAATTCAAGATAGGAGCAAAAATGTCAGTGAGTAAAGTATTTCTATACGCCGAGTATCAAGTGTCTATTCCTTTTAGTCAGATTGATTGGAAATCAACTAATGTAGAAATGAAAAAGTTTCCCGGATTGAAATCCAAAACTTGGTTAAGTGCTTTGAACACCAACACTGTTGGTGGGTTTTATGAATTTGATTCTGTAGAGAATGCACAAAATTATATTGATGGCATTTTGATTCCATTCGCTAAACAAGTCAATGGAAATCTCACTGTAAAGCTTTTCGATGGTGATATAACCAAAGAAGCTAGCACAGGTATGAGTTCTCCTTTCTATCCGGCAGAATCTAAATGATTGTCCATCCCACACGCCAATTTCAAAAAGCCAAACGAGCCAAGGATGGTGGTATCCTTCATCTGGGATAAGAGCTTTTACGCGCTGACCTGCGAGGAGATTGCATAAACCGCTCTTATCGCTATACGGTTCAATCTAAGGATGCGATCGATCGAGCGGATATGATATGAGACGGATGAGTAAAGTTGCAACTCTACCCTCCCCGATTTCCTCTACTTCTCCAATCAGCCGCCAATCAAAACAGTAAAATCACCTTTGATAATTTTATTCGGCGGCCCTAATGCTTCTAAAACAGTGTCGCCCATGCGAGAAGCAGGTAGATTGTTAATCAGCACTGTCTGGCTACCATCAATCACAACCCCAGGGCCGTGGGGAGGTAAGGGTAAGGGAGTGGCGCAATTATGAATATCAGCACCTGCTGCTGCTGCTGCGATCGCACTACCCATAGTAGCTGCTGATGTTGCCTTTGTAGTTTGTTCGGCGGCTAAAGCAGCAGGTGCCCCTGGTGTACCAGCTGCCGCTAGGGTAGCAGCCTCAGCCGCTTGGATAGCCGTATCAGAAGCTGTTTTGGCAGACTGCAAACCTGGTACTGCTGCTGCAAGCACACCCCGCCACGCAGGTAAAGACCCAATCAAAACATTGGGACTACCCGGCCCTCCTGTTAAAACTGGGGGTAAAGGGTGCGCCACATTATCAGTAATTCTTGCTGCCGGTTTACCCATCACAACCTCCTAATAGTGTCTTTAATCTCTTGCCTCTGTGTTCTCTGCGTCTCTGTGGTTAGATAAATTACTTTTAAATCACAGAGGCACAGAGAGCGCTGAGAAAAAACATAGAAAATTAATTAAGGCGAATCATCGCACCTTTAACTGTAATCACGCCGTTGGCTGTAATGTCTATATTTCCAGCCGCATCTAATGACATATTACCTGTTGATTTCACTGAAACAGATTTAGCCATATCGTCCATTTTGATTTTATGACCGCCTTTGGTTTCAATCTCTATGCAGCTTTGACTATCATTGAGATATATTTTGTGACCGTCTTTAGTTTCTACGCGAATACCTGTTTTACTACTTCCTTTATCCTCTTCGACAAATTGTAGAACATGACCTACACGAGTTTTAATGGTACGTAATCTTACACCACTTGAAACTGAATCACTTACCCTTTCCGGTGGTGCATCCTTGCCGTTCCATACCCCACCAATGACATAGGGACGGTGGATATCGCCATGTTCAAAACCTACCAAAACTTCATCGTTTACCTCTGGTAAACAGTCGAAACCTCTGTTATTCCCTGCTCCCACAGCTACAACTCTCGCCCAGTCACTTGTATGGTCTTCTGTGAGAGTGGGAAACTTGACCTTCACTCTGCCCATTTTCTCTGGGTCTTTGTTATCAGTCACAATTCCCACTAATAAAGTCTCAGATGGCTGTAGACGTTTTTCTGGAGATAGAGTTGTGAATAAGTTACCAGAACGGAGTCCCCGCACGCTGAACTCAGTTTCATAAACGCGCTGATTAAAGAAATGGCGGGTTTCTGTAACATAATACTTACCACTATAGCGATCGCCCATACCCTCAAGACTAATAACTCGTCCAGGACGAATCTCAGGATTCCCTTCTGCTTTGGCATCTGCGTAAACAAATTCTCCTCCTAGTTCATCGCACAAAGCCTGAGCCATCGTATCTGCTTGTTTTTTGCTGGCAACAGGTTTATCTACAACAATCATTTCGGGAGACTTAAGATTAGAAAATGCATTACTAGTAGTACTTCCTAGCTTATTACCTGTCTGGGTTGTTTGCTTCTCTTTGTTGGCTCTTCCACTAATCAATTTTTTCTGGGTATAGTCCCAGGCGCGTACTTCTACAGAACTTATCTGTTCAGCACTAGTAACACGAGTACTAAATTTATTAATATCAACTAGCCATTCTAATGATAAATTTCCCTGAGTTTTTGGTTTGCAAAAATTGAGTTTTTCCTCGGTAATAAATAACTCAAAACCAATGCGAGCAGCCCTTTCTCGCAAAAATTCCATATTCGTTTGATTTTCTTGGAAAACATACTTATGAACTTCACCCGTTTGCTCTATATTGCCAGGTTTTATACCTACTTCTTGAATTATTTTTTTGACTATACCGCTATCAGTTTCATTTAAAAAAGAACGATTATAACGACCTCTATGCAGACGATGAGAAATATCATAACCGCGAACAATTATATCAGCTTCAGATTTTTCATTAAAGTGAACTTCCATCGCTGTAATTTCGCCTTCAATAATGAATTCTCCTACCTCTTCTTGAAAATTATTGTCTAGAGTAGTACTTGAAGTAAAACCCAACTTCACTTTTTTACCAATCTTAAAAAACTTCTCATGTCGCCAAGCCTTATTTTCTGCTAGATCAGATGTGGGAATATAGCTATTATGGATTACTAGCGTAAACATTGCTGGCAAATGAAGGCTTTCTTCTATTGTGATTTGCAACAAATCCTTCATTAATTCATGCGAAGCAGATTGTCCATCTATCTGTACTTTAGGTTCGCTTAAATAAAGGCTTTTTTTAGCAGGCATAACTATTATTTTATAACTTATGAAATGTTTAGAGCAGCCTTTAATGACAAAGTAAATACTAATTTATCACGTTATTTGTTTTACTTACTCAGTTTTTGACCCTTTTTATCTGTTGCACGAGCGTTGCCTTTAGAATCAGATTTACGTCCTCCAGGCAGGTTATTCTTATCTACTTCTTGCAAGGCTATATCTACCAGTGCCCTGACTGGTGTACCATCACTCAAAAACATATTTAAAGTGTAGGTTAAACTCGTGATTACACAATAAAAATACTCATCTCCCCATGTAAATATATAAACAGGTGGTCGTTTGTCAGTTGCTTTAGTGATAGTTTCTACACCTTTCTTAATGTTATCTATGTACTTTTTCATCACCGACTCTTTCGTTTCGTAAGTATCATAGAGTAACTGTTTAAGGGTAAATTTGTAAGGTTCAACGCCAGAAAAGTTTACTTTCGGAAGTAGAGTGGTTCCTCTATTACCATCTTTACTTTCCCACTTAACAGTCCGAGCGAAACTAATATCTGTAGGATTAAACATCAATTCAATATCTGGTGCTTCATTGTTATAAGCTACAAGCTTGGCTTTCTCAAGTTGTGGTTTAAGCTTTTGAATAACAATAATTGCTGGACTTGCCATTTGAATAGTTCTCCTAAAATTAATTATTTAATGGAAACTTACCAAGGTAATCGACCTGAGTAACCGCCATGACGCTCTCGTTCAATTTCTATTCGTTGTCGTAATCTGTGATAAATTTCACGAGCTAGAGCTTCCAAATCAGCTGTATCATCTTTTTCATCTTCTGGAGAAGATGAGGATGTACTCTCTATCGTTTCAGTTATCGGTTGTATTTCTCTAGATATGTCGGGTGGAGTGACTTCTCCACCATTAGCAAAGCCTCTAGGTGATGGGAGGTGTTTAGCAAAAACTTGTGGCGATTCTGAAACATGAGAAAATTCATAATTTTGACTGTTTGATTCCCCATCATTAAAATTAAAGCTAGTAAAATCATCATTATTTCCATTGAGTAAATCTTCCACACTTGACCATTGAGAAGGTGTATCTGACCATTGGGAAGGTGTGTGAGTACTGGGATTTGCTTTTCGGAAAATCAGGGGAGGCGACGAGTATTGAGGTGAAGATTCACCGACATCTATTGTTTCATTTTGAAGAGTATGAAGCTGGGGGGAATTGAGGATAGAAAGTTTCTGCTTATTACTATTCAACCCCAAAGAAGAAGGAATTAAAGAATTGGATATCTCAGGTGAATCCGTCTCAGCGCTTTTTCGCTGTAATGAAGTGTCTGAAAAAGAATCGACTTTAGTCGGAGTCTCTGGAGAAGTTGTTGCTTCTGGTTCTGTGGGATTGGTTTGTAAACTCGGAAGAATAATATCCTGCGGTGTTCCACCCGTGTTGATGTGATGTAGTAAGGGTAGATTTTTCTGTGCATCCCTGGTATTAATGACAAACTCTCCAGGCGTAAGCATTGCAGGTACTGTATCGGAGGGTGCTATCTGCTGGCGATTTTCAACACGTGAGTCTGTAACATGACCACCAGTAGCATAACCTTTAGGTGCGGGCAAATTTTCTGCGATCGCATTTTGCTCAACTTTAGGTACTGTGCTTACCTCATCTTGTGGAGAAGTTGGGTTGTCTAGAATATCTGGATTATCCCAGGTATCAGCAGTTGATATTTCAGGATTTTCTGATTCTACTGTTTGTTCATTATCAATAATTTCCCTAAAAATACTTGTTTTCTCAACAATTTCAGGCGAATTGGCGCTAAATACCAATGCTTCATCAATTTCAGGTGATGTGGCGGTAACTGTTGGTGCTTCAGCAATCTTAGGCGAATTGGTGCTAACTACCAATGCTTCATCAATCTCAGGTGATGTGGCGCTAATTGTTGGTATTTCAGTAATCTCAGGCGAATTGGTGCTAACTACCAATGCTTCATCAATTTCAGGGGAAATGGCGGTAAATGTTGGTGTTTCAGCAATCTCAGGCGAATTGGCGCTAACTACCAATGCTTCATCAATTTCAGGGGAAATGGCGCTAACTATTGGTGTTTCAGTAATCTCAGGCGAATTGGTGCTAACTACCAATGCTTCATCAATTTCAGGTGATGTGGCGCTAACTATTGGTGTTTCAGCAATTTCAGGTGATGTGGTGCTAACTGTTGGTGTTTCAGCAATTTCAGGTGATGTGGTGCTAACTGTTGGTGTTTCAGCAATTTCAGGTGATGTGGCGCTAATTGTTGGTGTTTCAGTAATCTCAGGCGAATTGGTGCTAACTACCAATGCTTCATCAATTTCAGGTGATGTGGCGCTAATTGTTGGTGTTTCAGTAATCTCAGGCGAATTGGTGCTAACTACCAATGCTTCATCAATTTCAGGTGATGTGGCGCTAATTGTTGGTGTTTCAGTAATCTCAGGCGAATTGGTGCTAACTACCAATGCTTCATCAATTTCAGGTGATGTGGCGCTAATTGTTGGTGTTTCAGTAATCTCAGGCGAATTGGCGCTAACTACCAATGCTTCATCAATTTCAGGTGATGTGGCGCTAATTGTTGGTGCTTCAGCAATCTCAGGTGATGTGGCGCTAATTGTTGGTGCTTCAGCAATCTCAGGTGCTGCTAAGATGGGTTGACTTTCTGTAAACTCGCTAACAGGATTTTGAACATTGCTATCACGTTGTAGTGAAGTCACATTTCCTGAGACATCTGAGACATTAACAACCATCGCAGACTGTGATTCTGAAGTTACTAATTGTTCATCGCTATCAGGGGTGCTGAATAAACTAGGTGTGTCTTCAATAACTGCTGAGGTAGGTATTAACTGAACAGGCGCAATATCTGGAGACTCACTCGTAACACTGGAATCAATAATTTCCTGACTTTTCATGGAATCTAGAAAACCTTGATCCTGAAAGGATAGAGGCTGTAAAATCTCCCCATTATCTTCTAGTAAAGGGGGCTGAGGGATCAGATTTTGCGTTGCTTTTTCTACATTGTGTGAAAAGTCAGGATCGATTTCTTGTCGTACTGTAATAGGATTTTTTGCAACTGAAGACTCAGAATTAGGCGAAATAACATCCGTTTCTACGGTATTTTCATCATTCTCCAAAGAATGAAGTAAAGTAGGTGAATCATCAACCTCAGATGAAGTAAGTGCTGAAGATAAAGTTAAAGAATTATCAGAGGCAGAATTATCTGTGACAAAATCATTTGTGCTTTTTTCTGATATTAAGTCTGCTTCATCAATAGCTGTAACTTCCTCAAACTTAGTATTAATATTTGGTAATTTTTCTTCCTGCGATAGAGAGTTTAAGGTTGGTAAAATCTCTTTTGCTTGGATTAAATTTGTCTGACTTACGCTGCTTTTATTGTCAACTATAGACGGAACCTGATCTCTTTCAATGTCTTGTTGTGGTGGCGTTTGGCTAACTTGCATACCTGACAGATTAACTGATTCTGAGACTTCAGGTATTAGTTTTTCTTCATTATCTGTAAAGTTACTATCCGGTATAAATATTTTTTCTGTATTCTTTTTAGAAGGAATTTCTATAGATGAACTGTTGACTAATTCACTTGTGTCGTCTTCTAATTCAATATTTTCTTCCGATGTTAAAGTATTTTCTGTTAAAGACAAATCTTTACTAGAAAAACTAGATATTAGCTCAGAATTTTCTGACAGATCATCGGTAGCAAAATTCTCGAATAAAGTTGATTGATCTTGAAGGCTAGGTGAAGTATCTACGGTTGGACTACTGACAGAGCTATGATCCTTTGTAGTAGTATCTAACACAATATCTAGTTGTAAATCTGGTGTTTCCAAATTAGCCTCAATAGGCATAGACTCATCTGATATTAATAAGTTATCTTTGTTAAGATTAATATTAGTCTTATCAACAATTGGCTCAAAGTTTTTAGGACTAGATGATTTGATAGCTTTTTTAGTTTTAGATTTTGACTTTGGTTCTTTTTTTAGTCGTTTCTGAGATTTATTTGTTTTTTTGGGCTGAGATTTAGTTTCTATATTTACTTCTTGGGATGTGCCATTACTCGTATTTTTCTCGGCGGGAGTTGGCATTATCTTTGGAATACTATTTTTTACTGATTCATTGCTATTGTCTAATGTAGCTATTGAATCAGAAGCATCAAATTCAATCAACGGAAATTCACTAAAATCACTAGTTATATCCTGAGTATCCCAACTATCCCAACCTATTAATGGTTCAATCGATGGTTCATACTGACGAGACAAGAAAAATTTAGAGGATTTGACTAATGGTGGTTTAGTTTGGATTGTACTGATAAAATTACTTCGTGAATGCAAAGAATGAGATTCTTTTCTCAATATTATTCCCTGAGAATTATATAAAGATGATATTACCCCAAGGGGATGAATATTGTTTCCTAGTGAAGATTGAATAATTTGCATATTTATAGTTGTAAGAAGAGCCAATTAACTAGAAACGAAATATCCTGATTTTTGATTTCGTTGTACAGAAGAGCCTCCTCCTGTAGACCTTGCAACTTGTAAACCTTCATAAGCTAAAGTTAATTCTTCAATCGCAACAGCCTTCCCATCTGCTTGAAGTGCAGGTGTTTTCCAGGTTATAGGAATAGCACCAATCAAAGTCCAACTCATCATCGTTTCACCAGCTTGATTGAAAATCAGAATATTGACATTGCGTCGAGACGTTTTCTTTTTTTCATCAAAAACTGCATTCATCCAGTTCCAAAAACCTGGATGATCGGTAAATCCTCGTTTAAGAGTTATGTCTGCAAATTCTGTATGACCTAAATAAATTCTTTGCTGGTCGTTAACACCACCTTCCTGAAACACATTTTTCTTAATTTGAACACTTAATCCTGAACATTCAGCGAAAGATGCAGCAATAGAACTGTCTATCTCTACGTAGAACCGATTAGTAGTGACATAATTTAATTCGTGAGTAATGTTGCCATTGTTAGCGCCTGTAGCCATCACAACCACCTTTGAGAATCATAACTACCTATTCTTTCGCGCTGCGATCGCAAATCTTCTAGCAAAAGTTTATATACGTGTTCTGTAAGTTGGTTCATCAGCCGTGAGTCGTTGAGATATTTACTTGCCGTTTTAGCCGCCTTGGTAGCATCAGATGCCGCCGAAACCCCGGCGTATCCAGCAGTACCGCCAACATCTCCATCGAAGGTGAAAAAAGTTTGTTGCTGTTTTGAGTCCATAAATAAAAAAACTCTCCCTAAATCCAGGCTAAAGGTACTGCATCAGAATCAAAAGTAGCCAAAAGTCGAACTTAGTTTTTGCCTGGATTTAGATTTTTGAGTAATTGTGTTACAAGCGCGATCGCTGTAATATCAATGTAAATAACAGCGTATTATTCATCTAACTACTGCTTGGGAAACAGGAGAAGAAAATGAGAGAACACGTCAGCCGGCAGAAAAAAACTACTACAGACTTCTCAATTCCATCCCTGAAACACGCGACACGTGGCTTTGGTTTGGAGTCGTCGGCAATTTCACGCCAAGCGGTTCCTGAAATACAACCACTCCATAAACCAGTTACTCACGATATCAGTCGCATACCACTGCGTAGCCAAGCAAAACTCTCAATTAGCCAGCCTGGAGACATTTACGAACAGGAAGCTGATAGCGTTGCACAGCAAGTAATGCAAAGAATGGCGCAACCTGTAAATCATCAGTCTATCCAACGAGAAGCATTACCACAGGAAGAAAAAGAATTGCAGATGAAACCTCTGGCAAATTCCATCACGCCTTTGGTGCAACGGGAAGCATTGCCAGATGATGAGGAAGAATTACAGATGAAATCTCTGGACAATAGCACACTACAACGAGAAGCATTGCCAGAAGATGAGGAAGAATTGCAGATGAAGCCGATGGTGCAGCGTCAGGCTAAGGCTGGGATGGATGCAGCGCCCGACTTGGAAGCGTCCATTAACCAAGCTAGGGGTGGAGGAGTGGCGATCGCAGACAATATCCGCGAACCGATGGAACAGGCGTTTGGCGCAGATTTCAGTGGGGTAAAGGTTCATACTGATGGTCAGTCTGACCAGTTGAATCGATCAATTCAGGCGCGTGCTTTCACGACGGGACAGGATGTGTTCTTTCGTTCGGGAGAATATAATCCTGGGAGTCGGGGCGGTCAAGAGTTGTTGGCGCATGAATTGACCCATGTTGTGCAGCAGAATGGGGGGGCTGTGCAGCGATCCCTCTTTAACACTCTGCAACCGCCATCACCATCAGTTCAACAGCATCAAGTAATACAACGAGCTCGGAAAATTAGCGCTGTATTAAACGTCATTGATCAAAATAGAGATGCATTGGGTGAAGTTGGAGGTGCCCATACAAAGCGACTTATGTATTGGAATGACACAGGCCATTTTGATGATGAGAAGGGCGGGAGACTAAATTTAGATACAGTAAAAAAAGCTATGAACACAAAGATACCTACTGAAACCGCTCCAGTTGAAGAGAACAAATTACCAGAATTTATGCAAGTCAGAAATGATTTTTCTGTCAGGCTACCGGAATATTTTGGAGGGGGAAAACTGTGGTTCCGAAAAAGACTCGAGAATGTTGTTTTTCAAGGAAGGGCATGGATTTCGGATAATATATACTGGCGCTCTCCAGGAGGTACTCAATACATGATACACTCTATTCTGGAATGGGCAGGAGCAATATCTGCTGAAAGTGAGCCAACTCCCCATATCACTCTGAGAAATGCAGAAACTCAAATAAGTATAGATTTGGACATCTCAAATCCTTTACCTAGAAATGAAAGTAGAATAAAAGGAACTCTGGAAGTAACCAAAGCATCCTTCTCACAAGGGTTAGGGGTTAACAGGGAGCCAGGACAAAATATGGCAAATGATGAAGCATCTTTTAGGGATTTGAAGGCAGAGACTACTCAGCAATGGTTGCGAAATTTGACGCAATCTGCACAAAGTGCTGTAGAAGTTGCAGAAACTTAAACGTGAAAGCGGAAATTAATTCCGGGAAGGCAGAAGTTGCTACAGGCTGCGCGAAACACCGAAATGTGAAGGCGGAAGTAACTTCAGGGAAGGCAGAAGTTGCTACAAATTACGATCGCATCTTTTTTAGGTTGAGTAAATGGACATGAAATTGTCAAATTATCAGAATTTACCCACCCTACAGATATTGAAGTGCATAGGCACAGCCCGCCGCAGGCATCGCCTTTTCTTATAAAGACTGTCTTAAAAGTCAAGTGATCGCGCATATATGATAGTTGATAAAGTGTGATCGCCTGATTTTGTAGGGTGCGTTAGTGCGATCGCAATATTGTCGTTAAAAAACTCCATAGCCCGTATATTCCCGCATTTCAGGAGATTGAAATGCAAGAACAATATCATCTTTTGGAACCCCTAGTTCTACAAGTTCTTGAGCCACTCTCATTTCCGTCATATTCTGCTCAATCGAAATTTTTCCCTGTTTAATATCCAAATGTAAAACACAACCATAGACTCGCCGATGACCATCCCATCCCACATTGATAACCATGTAATGGTCTTGTTTTGTATCAAAAACAGTGTAACAATCAATCTGACCATTGGCTATTGGGATAGCAGCATAAGCCGTCAATAACGACTGAATGATATGGCGATAAGATTCTAGGGTATCCATTGTACAATTACCTCTTGAATTGGGTCATAAATAATTTGTTTAATCTGATATCTCTCTACAGATATTTGGGCAAATTCCCGCTTAAAAAAAGCTTCATAAACACCTATGGGCACTGCTAAATGAGAATGCGAGTTGGATCACTGATTTCCAAGGCAAGCCGATAATTCAAAAACTGTCCTAATGCAGCATGATAATCTGTTAGTGGTGAATCACTCAGGAACGTTTTAATCTCAACTGCAATTTTTTCTTCACCTCGCTCTGCGGCTAACAGTTGCTCTGCACCTAAATCTATTTCAAACTTAGTTCCGCCAACTTCCAGTCGCAGAGGATCATCGGTTATCTTCCACTGCTCTTTTTCTAAAGCAATTCTAACCACAGCATGAAATTTATCTTTAGCTGCCATCGTTAACTTTTTCTGATTTACTTAACATTTTAGTGCGATCGCCCAATACCATAGAATCGGGTTCCAAAAAATTTATACTTTCAATAAATTGTGTTACGAGTGCGATCGCAGTACTCTAGATGTTAGTAACAGTAAAATATTGATCTAGCTACTGCTTGGGCATCTGGAGAAGAAAATGAGAGAACACGTCAGCCGGCAGAAAAAAACTACTACAGGCTTCTCAATTCCATCCCTGAAACAACCGATACCTGGCTTTAGTTTGAAGTCGTCGGCAATTTCACGCCAAGCGGTTCCTGAAATACAACCACTCGATAAGCCAGTCACTCACGATATCAGTCGCATACCACTGCGTAGTCCCCAAGCAAAACTCTCAATTAGCCAGCTGGGAGACATTTACGAACAGGAAGCTGATAGCGTCGCACAGCAGGTAATGCAAAGAATGGCGCAACCTGTAAATCATCAGTCTATCCAACAAGAAGCATTGCCACAGGAAGAAGAAGAATTGCAGATGAAACCTCTGGCAAATTCCATCACGCCTTTGGTGCAACGAGAAGCATTGCCAGAGGATGAGGAAGAATTACAAATGAAATCTCTGGACAATAGCACACTGCAACGAGAAGCATTGCCAGAGGATGAGGAAGAATTGCAGATGAAGCCTATGGCGCAGCGTCAGGCTGAAGCTGGGATGGCTGCTGCGCCAGACTTGGAAGCGTCCATTAACCAAGCTAGGGGTGGTGGACAAGTGATGGCAGACAATATCCGCGAACCGATGGAACAGGCGTTTGGCGCAGATTTCAGTGGGGTAAAGGTTCATACTGATGGTCAATCTGACCAGTTGAATCGGTCAATTCAGGCGCGTGCTTTCACGACGGGACAGGATGTGTTCTTTAGTTCGGGGGAATATAATCCAGGGAGTCGGGGCGGCCAGGAGTTGTTGGCGCATGAGTTGACCCATGTTGTGCAGCAGGGAGCTAAGGCGACCCAGAGAACGGACGCAAAAGGGGGATCCAGTGAGGGTGGCAGTCTGCCGAACTACTCTGAGCAAAGCAGAGTGCTACAGAGGAAAGGCGTTGGAGGAAACAAGATAGGATTCAAGCGGATAAATGATAAAGATAATAAAGAGGCGTGGGAGAAATTGAAACTATGTTGGCAGGAAGCGAAGAAGACACGTAAGTTAGCGAAGACAGAAATTGAGAGAACGCTGCCAGATCAGGAAGGGAAAGCAGGATTCACGGCTTACTACGCCACTAAACTCAACGAAATAAAGGATGAGCGCGAGCTGTTAGTGGAGGCGCTGAAAAAAAATAGCAAAGAACCCATAGTGAAAATCCAAAATAATCAGATCCTATTAGTCACGGTGGAAGAGGGGAAAGAGAACAAAGATGTGGTTATAGGTGAGCTTATAGATACGCAAGAAGAACTGTACGAAGGGAAAGAAATCGCAAGTTCAACCATGCGAGAGACATACAAGAAAAAGAACGCGTTAGCAGAGGGAAGCGAAACTGGTGAAAATGGAGAGAAGGAATACATCAAAGATGCGCGGGGGGTTTACACGCGTCGGTATGCGTATCACGAGATGAACTACCACCAGATGATGGACTTTGTTATGAGCGGCGAACTTACCGGCCGTTATCAGATGTTTATGAGTGCGGGCGAAGCAGCCAACACATCTCCTCAAAAGATTGCCCACCCAAGAAATAAGCAAGATGTATCGAAACGAAAAAACATAGATAAAAACGACCTAACATGGGAAGAAGTGGCGGTGTTGCACCAATGGAAGGGCAGCGGACCTTATCAAAGTGGAGTTAGTCTCACGTCAACATCACGTGAGGAGGTTCGTAGTAATAAAGGGGGGCTATTCAAAACGCAGGGAGGATTCAGGGTAAAGATAGATCTAGCGAAGGTCGCGGCAGAAGTCCCCATCGTGAATGATTATGCGGAGGGAGGTGTAAGTCAAAAGCCGGCAAAAACGACCAAAACACGGCCGGCAAGATACGAATTCCCCGAAAGTGCAACTAAAAATAGAGAGTTGTATATAGAAAGGGTGAAAAAGGAATGGGTCATGGAGATCACACACCACGGAGCCAGCGACGTGTCAACAACATTCTCTGAGATAGAAAAGGCGATGCGGGGCGACACAGGAGCTAGTGAGAGCGTTACAGACATAGGAATACAATCATACCTGAAGGGATTTGAGGAAGGTATGAAGGGGAAAGACTATAGCGACGGCAAAAAAGCAGGAGTAGATGGAGCTAAAGCAGGTAAGAACGTTTTGGCAGGATATCAGCGCGGGATTGAGGCAAAAAAGGACAAAGGAGGTAAGGTGGCGCAGCCGCATGAAGCAATGAAAGAGCAAATTGACTATGAAAACAAACAAGGTGGTGTCCCGGATGAACATAAGTACGATGCTCATAAAGTGGGGTATATGCGGGGCAGATGCACCACCAAAGCTATGTTTGCATCAGTGGCGGAATACGGAGCGGCCATTAACGGGCGAGATAAGGTTTGATAAGAGCGATCGCCTGATCTTGTAGAGTGCGTTAACCAAGAGTGATCACTGATCTTTTAGTGCGATCGCCCTCTCTATTCTGACTCAAAATGCGATCGCTTACTCTTGTAGTGATATTCTCAACATCTGAAAATAGCTCGTGTAGGGTACATTAACGAAGTGTAATGTCAAACTCAGGTTAATTTATGGTGTCGCCAAAATTAAAAGGTAGTTGATGGTTATCAACTACCCTTAAAACTTGACAGTTTTTACTTAATCATTTTACTACACAACATATACCGTAAAATTGACTAGATTGTCCTGGCCAAATCGCAGTATATCCCCATTAAGTAAGCGATATTGCATACCCGGAGTTAGAGGATTGTTGTTTAAATAAATACCATTTGTACTCATATCAACAATCATGTATGCATTTTGTGACCAGTCCCAATCGACTCGCGCATGACGACGAGAGACTATTCCCTCACTGGGAATGCCGGTCAAGTCAATTTCTGGCGGCGCTATTCCTGGACTTTGACTGCGGCGACCAATATAACCTCCTTCCCCAACAAGGTGAAATTCTCTGCCGGTAGTATGAATCAGCTTTAAGGCTGGCGCTCTTTGAGGCGGAGGGACATAAGCAGGCGGTGTTGGTTGATAAGAAACTCGTGGCTGATAGACTGTTGAATAATCTACGGGGGGTTGTTGGGGAGGTTGATAGTTAGGTTGCTCTGTAGGCGGCCGTTGATACTGAACAGATGGTGGTTGAATAGGTTGTTGCTGAATAGGCGGTGGTTGACTAGGCGGTTGTTGACTAGGCGGTTGTTGTGGTGTTGAGGAAACTACATTACCCACAGGAGTGGAACACCAGGGACAAACCTTAGCATTGTTAGGCAGGGCGCGGTTAAAATATTCGCAACTAGGATTGGGGCACCGATTTGCAGGCATAGGAATTTATATCATCAGGCATAGGTTGTAAAGCTACGAGACCTACTTTACTAAGTAAACACTGACCTTGACGAGTGGTTAGCATCTGGGCAAATGTAGAACCACCAGGCAGGCGACTGGTGTCTTTAGGGTACACTACAAAAATAGGGTATCCCAAGGGGTAGCTTTGGAATGTTGTGACATCAACATAATAATCATCATGTTGACACAAATCATCTGAGGGATTAATTGAGCGGCGATCGCGCCGTTGAAACAGAGGTTGAATCGCTGATTTTTTGCCATCTGCGATCGCTAGCGGATAACCAGTACACTGACTCGAAGTTTTACTGATAATGCCAAAACTGATAATACCAGTGTTTCGCCCATCTAGAGTCTCACTGCGTATCTGATTTTGGGTTTTTGTTGTATCAAGTTTAGTAACATTTGCTGCAAATAAAGCTTCGTCTTGAGGGACGTTTTTGAGAACTATTTCTTGAAATTTACTGATTGCTTCCGGTTCTGTTGGGGCAAAAGGTTTCACAGATAGATTTGGAAGTTTGGGACTAATTTGTTGCCAATTGGTAATTTTACCTGTGTAAATTTGACGCAATTGCTCAAGACTTATTTGCCCTCCAAGAGCATTAGCAAGATTTGAATCTCTCTTATTAAATGCTACAAAAACAATTAATCCATCATAAGCAACTTGTTTTTTAGAAAGTTTATCTGTGATATTATCTACTAAACTAGTAATTGCAAAATCTTTTTTATTTGTTTGAACTTCTTCAATACTTTTAATCGGATTCTTTACGTTTGATGACAAAACAGGCTCATAGTTAAATGTTGCTGTCGCATCTGGCTTTGGTCTGGTCAATAACTCTCCTAAACGATTATTTTCTACTGATTGCGTTAAAACATAACTCCATGTACTGTCCTTTTCTCCTGTGTAAGTAAATTGTCCGGCAGGAACATTGGGGACTTCGGAGAAATTTCGCACAAGTCTAGACCATAATATATATTGATTAGGACTATCTGTTTTCTTGCCCAAAAACCAATACAAAATTCCTCCACCAAGTAGTAATAAAGCCAGAATTCCTATCAGGATTAAAGGTATTGGTAAACGCTTTTCTATTACTTGAGAACCTGACGATGGCACTGAACTTTTGCCACGATCTTCTTTGGGAAGTTGCAGCAGTGCTTGACGAGCCGTTTCCGCATTCTCGAAAGGAGTTTCTAGACCAATGAGGCGATAAATAAACTGCTTTAAATGGCTATCGGTATCCGGCCATTGTTGATTATCTCTAGGGTCGAGAGGCTGGTTGGATAAAAAATTAGTTGTCCGTCCTGCCCATAGATAAAAGGCTAGCAATCCTAATGATTCTAAATCTTGCTCAGGTCTGGCGGGCGCGGGTTGAGGAATAATAGGTGGAATAAATAAGTTTTCCCAGGTCGCTAAATCACAAAAGTATATAGAGAATTTTTGATTATTTTCTAGTTTAATTAAAGTACTATCTAAACTGATATTGCCGTGAGTTATACCCAGCTGTACTTGATTTGAGGGAAAACGCAGCTTTTGGGTGTGGAGAAACTGGAGAGTTTGTAAACCTTGATTTAATACTTCCCGCACATCAGGAGATGTCATCGCTCCCTTTTCTATGAGATATTTCCCTAAAGTTTGGGATGATTCGATTCCTTGAGTGATCAGATAGCAGCGTTCTCCTTTTTCATCTGCGATCGCTTCTTTAGTTTCTACAAGACGAAAGTTTTGAATTCGACTATCGGCTAAACTTACCCCACCCACCCGTTTGAAAGTCTCTTTCCGCTTCAGAGTCTCGCTTTCATTAAAACAACGATTGGGTAGTAGGTATTCTTTGATGATGACAGGCTGTTTATCTTTAAGTTGAATACCTGAGTATAGGCGGCCTAAACCCCGTACACCAATAAAACTAGCGATTTGATAAGTTCCCTGACTTCCTTTAATCTCAGCCTCCTGTGGTAAAGTTGCTGGAAAACCACATTCCAAGCAAAACTTAGCCCCCTTGATTTGCTGCGCGGTTTGGAAAGGGCGATCGCAACTTAAGGGAGAATTATACGAGCAGGGGTATTCTTGATAAAAAGATTCAAATGAAGGCATATACAAAAAGTTTCGTGAATTGCGCCGATTACTTTCGTCGCGCTCAAGCGTGAACTAATCCTAACTTGAGGGCAGCTACAATAGCTTGAGTCCGACTAGTAACCTTCAATTTTTCAAAAATACTGGTGAGATGCGCCTTAACAGTAGCAACTGTTACATATAAATGTTTAGCGATTTCTTCATTAGAAGCACCTTGAGTTAACCAGTATAAAACTTCTTGCTCTCTTTCGGTTAAATGCACCTCATGACATGCTTTCAGACAAGAGTCTGAATAAGCCTGAAAAAACCGGAAAAATCGACTAGCAACTTCTGAAGGTAGATAAATTTCCGCTCTTGTAACAGTGTCAATAGCCTCACACAATTGTGTTGCCACACGATTTTTAAACACATAACCGGCGGCTCCCGCCTGCATTGCTCTAAAAATCCAGTCGTCTTCTTGATGAGCAGACAACACTAAAACTTTGCCAGTGTAAGCAGTTTCCTTAAGACGTACCAGAACTGTAATCCCATCACATCCCTTCAATTGCATATCCAGCAAAATTAAATCTGGACACTTCTGGGCTGTAAACTTTAAAACCTGCTCCACAGAATCTGCATCACCTATAACTTCTACAGGTAATGCAGAATTAATACTATAAAAATTCAAGAGAGTACGTAATCCTTGGCGGAAGCGTTCTTCATCATCTACCAGCAAAACCGAAAGTTTCTTACTATCATTAGCCATCTTTTTAATTACAAATTACGTTACCTACGTAGGAACATCATTACTAATTACGAATTAATTCCCGCTCCTTGGTCGAGGCAAAATTACAGAAAATTGCGCTCCACTTTCTGATAAGACTTGTGCCCAGATACTTCCTTGATGATCCAAAATAATTTTCTTAGCAATAGTTAAGCCTAGCCCTGTACCTCCTCTGCGTCGGGAATAAAACGGGGTAAATACTTTTTGTAAATCCTCTTGTGATAATCCTGGCCCTTGATCTGAAATTTTAATTAAAACTTCATCTTGAAAAACTTGCCAGCTACAGGTAATAGTTCCTGAGTTAGGACTGAAATGGACGGCATTACTGAGGATATTATCAAATACTTGTTTCATTTGTAATTTGTCTATCTTCAGTACGGTCGATGTATCTGGAATCAATATTTTAAGTTGTTTCTGATTAATTAGAGGTTGTAAATTTTTGATACTTTCAACAACTAAACTTCTCAAATCTTGATGTTTTACCCTCAGTTTTGCACTTTGTCCACAATCAATAAGCTCATTTAAATTAGTATCTAAACCTTGTATACTTTCGCCAATGATTGTTGCTTGCTCTTGCCAAGGGCTATCCTCTAAACCTAAGCATAGGTTATGTGCATACAATCCTATAAGTCCTAGAGAGTTACGCAATTGATGGCCTATTCGATGCAAGATATCTTCCAGGAGTTGAATTTCAGTTTTTTGTCTTCCATAGTCCAAGTAAATATCTGCATACTTACTCAGCAGCATAGCAGAGCGTTTTACATATAATTGCAAGCTCTCTGACAGAGGTTTATGAGTAATGATTTGAATGTATTCAGGTTTTTGATTCCTATAGGCAAAAGGGCAAATGTAAGAAATGGATGAAAAATCCTTAAGTTTAAATTCATGCAAAGTCAAAGCAGGCGGAAAATCTGTAAGCCATGCTTCAGAGCGCAAATAAGCTAAAGTTTTTTGGGAAAAAGCAGCTTGGTCTTGACCATAATTTATAACTTCCTGATGATTTTTCAGCAAGTAATCATGATAGACAATCCGAGCGAAAAAAATTGGATATTGACTAGTTAACTGTTCAGACTCTAACTGACAATAGCTCTGAATATCTGAGGAATTCAAATAATTCGAGCCATTCTCCAGTTTTTGTACATAAAAGCCTAGTGTCATAGCTTCACTCGCTTTTTGCAACCAAATGTTTTTATTCTTCTGCTGACCAGTATAAATTTATGCAGTCTCAGTAATGTTTATTTTTTTATTAAATTATCTTGTTAGATAATTAATACAAAGAATTATTAAGTTTATGTTTATATATTCTTATCCTTTTCTAAGTATATATAGGTACGTAGTGCAAATTATTTATTACAACGCATAAATTTTGTGGCGTGGTCATCTCGCCACTCCTATTAAGAACTGCTCCAGACTAATCTACAAACTGAAGTTATTGCTTTTCGGATTTTTGAAAATCTAATATCTTCCAGCCCACTCAAATGGGGAGCAGGGGGCAGGGGAGGCAGGGGAGCAGGGGGGAAAGAATTAATAACCAGTACCCAATGACCAATGACAAATGACAAATGACCAATGACCAATTGAAAAAATATCGACAAAAGTCTAATTAACTTTAGAAGGCTGATACATATACTGTAGATGCATCTGGATTAGCTACCAGCAGAACACCTTCATGCTTATCTTCGTTCTTCAAACTTTAGCCGAAATTCTAGCTGGAGGAACCTCACTTACCAGTACAGAGCAAATTGACTTTAGCCATCCTGGTAATCGTAGGGAAGAGGGAGCAGGCCCGACTCTCAATTTATACATTTTTGATATACGTGAGAGTAAGCAGGTACAACATTCTGGCAGGCAAGTAGAACGCAAGCTAACACGCGCTCTACAACCTGCCACTGTAAATTGGGCACCAGCTTGGTTTGATGTTTCACTGCTATTAACAGCCTGGGATAGAACAGCTTTAGGGGAGCATCACTTTATCAGTGAGGCGTTGGCTGTGCTGTTGCGCCATCGCACCTTGGAAGAGGAGTTTTTGGTTCCTGAATTACGGGGCTATGGTAATTTGAACATGACAGTTGCCCTAGAGCCGCCAATTGAAATTGGCTCTTTATGGAGCGCTCTCAATGTGCCATTGCGTTCAGCCTTATATTTGACAGTTACAATCCCCTTCGAGCCACAACCTACTCCAGTACCTTTGGTTTGGGAGCGAATTTTCAATTTGCGAAATCAATTGTCTCGTGATAGCGACAGTCTAGTATTAACCAGACGAGTTGCGATCGCGGGTATTGTCAAAAGTGCAGTGACAAATCTGCCACTGGTAGCGGCAGAAGTAGCTGTGAGGGGAACTGACAAGTCCATATCAACTACTAAAGAAGGGCTGTTCTTCTTTGAAGACCTTCATTTAGGTAATTATGTTTTGACTCTGAATCATCCTGGCTATTTACCCCAAAACGTCAATGCATTGGTAGATAACCAAAGTAATACTTTCAAAGAAATATTTCTAACTCCTGAATAATTAGATTTTTACTGACTTGGAGAAACTTTCATGGCTAGACTTGATTACTTTGCTCCTGGTGTCTACATCGAAGAAATTGACCGGGGTAGCCGACCAATTGAAGGTGTTAGCACGGCAGTTGCCGGATTTGTAGGTTTTACAGAAGACGTTCGTGGTGGGGCTGAGTTATACAAGCCCATGCTAGTAACCACTTGGACGCAATATCTCAACTACTTTGCGCGTCCCAACTCTGACGGCTTCACCGACTTCAACGCCTATTTACCTTTTTCAGTCTACGGCTACTTTATGAATGGTGGCGGTCGTTGCTGGGTAACAAGCATTGGGACTCAGTTACCAGGCGCACCCAGGCCCGCAACTCCAGAACCGGCTACCCTCAGAATCAACTCTAGAGGTAATCGTCCAGCCCTCCGCTTTACTTTGCGTCCTGAGCAAGCATCAGGCGGATTAGTAAATATCGTTATTATTGATGGTTCACCCCGCGCCCTACCCGAAGGTACTGAAGGAGAAGCGCCTCCAAATACGGGCGAATATTTTACCATTCAAATTCGTCGGGGAGATGAGCTTCTAGAGCAATACGAGAACTTGAGCATGAACCGCGAACCTAATTCTCAAGTTGCAACTTATGCGCTGGCGGCATTGAGAAATTCCATGTATGTCAGTGTAGAAGACATAACTCAAAGTGGACAGCCTTTAGCTCGTCGTCCCGTGAATGGTCAATATGAACTAGCGCCGCCCATTGTTGCCGCCCCACCCGATAGATTTTCGCAAAATTTAGAAGGGGTTCGAGACGATCGCACCGGGGTACGCGGTATCTTTGAAGTTGATGAAATCACAATGCTGGCTTGTCCTGATGTGATGCGGGCTTATCAAGAGCAGGTACTGAATTTAGATCAAGTCCACGGCATCATCGAACTGATGATTAGTATGTGCGAGGGTTCTGCCAGTGGCGATATTCCCAACCCGCCCAACCGCATGGTTGTACTTGATGCGCCACCAGATGCCGTCAAACCCCAGCAAGTAGTGGAGTGGTTGAATAGATTTAACCGTCGCTCAATGTTTGCGGCCCTTTATTATCCTTGGATTAAAGTACCTAATCCACGCGATCGCGGTAATCCAATTTTAGTACCTCCTTGTGGTCATGTGATGGGTGTTTGGGCCCGCACCGACGAAACCAGAGGAGTTTACAAAGCCCCCGCAAATGAAGTTCCTAGAGGCGTAATTGGTTTGGGCTATGAAACAAACTTCCGCGAACAAGAACTATTAAACCCCCTAGGGATAAATTGCATTCGCAGTTTCCCCAACCGAGGTATCCGCATTTGGGGCGCACGCACTCTAGTTGAGCCAGATAAAACAGAGTGGCGTTACATCAGTGTGCGTCGGTTAATTAGCTATATCGAAAAATCTCTAGAATTAGGGACTCAGTGGGTAGTTTTTGAACCGAATGACCAAGATTTATGGGCACGTGTCACCCGCACCGTCAGTAATTTCTTAGAGCGTATCTGGCGTGAAGGTGCTTTATTTGGCGCGTCTCCAGCACAAGCATTTTATGTCAAGTGTGACGAAGAATTGAATCCACCAGAAACCAGAATTTTAGGACGTTTATATATTGAAGTCGGTGTTTGTCCAGTCAGACCTGCTGAATTTGTTGTTTTCCGCATCAGCCAATGGAATGGCATTGAAGATAGCGAATAGGGCAAGAATTCTCCTCTTGTAGAGACGCGATTTATCGCGTCTTTCTTTCCCCATTCCCCATTCCCCATTCCCAATTCTCAAATTAATCACACACAAAGGAGTCTAAAAGTATGGCAGGCGAATTTTTAACCTCTTGTAAGTTTTACTTCGAGGCTGACGGAATTACTGATAAATTCATCAAAGAAATTAGCGGCTTAGGCGTTGAGAATACTCCAGCGCAAGAAGTTCACGGTTCATCTAAGGGCGCTAAATTAATGCGTCAAGCTACGCCAACCGTTGTTAAATTTACCAACATTACAGTAAAAGTCATCGCCACTGATGATATAGACCTTTATAAATGGTATCAAGACTGTAACGAAGATATGGGAGACCCTAGGAAGTGGTCACAGAAGCGTAAAACTGGTTCAGTGGTTGCTTATGACCAACAAGGCTCTGAAAAAGCACGCTGGAACATTGTCAATTGTTATCCCTGTAAATACACTGGGCCTACCTTAACTGCTTCTGGTGGTGATATGGCAAATGAAACAGTTGAATTGGTTCACGAAGGAATTAAACGAATCAAATAATCGTAATTACGTAAAGCCTGCGGCATAGCTTTGCTTAGAGCGTAGCGGTAGCAAGTCCGCAAGCTTCATTACGAATTACGTAGCTTGCTTCTCGCCAAGGGCGAGAATTACGAATTACGAATTATTAACAGTGGTACAATCCGCAAGCCGAATTCCAGAAGTTCTTACGGCCCATCGGTTCTATCTAGAACTGACACTAGAAGGTCAAAACGATGCCAATTGCTTTTTTTTGGAGTGTCAAGGCTTCAAAAGAACACAAGAGGTAATTGAAATTTGTGAAGTTACTTCTCAAACCTGGGGTAAAAAAGGGCAGTCAAAAGGTCAGGTGGTGAGAACTAAGCTTCCTAGCAATCCAAAAAGTGGTAATCTCACTCTGCGTAGAGGTACTACCAACTCTATGGATTTTTGGAAGTGGTTTGAAAAAGTCGAAAAGGGTAATTGGTCTGAGCAACGTAGACTTGTTGCTTTGTCTATTTATAATCAGGCAAATCAAGAAATAGCTAGATTTGAATTAGCTGGTGCTTGGCCTGCAAGTTATAAAATTGCCGATGTTAACGCCCGCAGCCATGACATCGAAATTGAGGAAGTGGAGGTTGCTTTTGAGGAATTTAAACGTGTGAAGTAATTAGGAGAAGTATGTTTCCCACAGAGTTTGAATTTACATTGCCAAAGGGGTATCTAGACTCTGAAGGCAACCTCCACCGTAAAGGTGTAATGCGGTTATCAACGGCGATAGACGAGATTGCACCCTTGCGTGACCCACGCGTTAAAGCTAATCCTGTTTATGCCACAATTATTATCTTGTCACGAGTGATTACTCACTTGGGTGCTTTATCAGAAGTTACTCCTGCAATAGTAGAAAACTTTTTTGCCCAAGATTTAAATTATCTCCAAGATTTTTATCGGCGAATTAATGGCTTGGAAGGTGAAACTTCCATACCAGAAGATACAATAAACTCCCCCGAAGCACTTATTCATAATTGAATTGGGAATTGGGAATGGGGAATGGGGAATGGGGAATGGGGAGCAGGGAGCAGGAGAGCAGAAAGCAAAGCCTTATTAATGGAGTTTAAAGACTCATTAATGGAGCTAAAAGACTCATTAACGGAGTTTAAAGACTGATTAATGGAGCTAAAAGACTCATTAACGGAGTTCAAAGCCTCATTAATGGAGTTCAAAGACTCATTAATGGAGCTAAAAGACTCATTAACGGAGTTCAAAGCCTCATTAATGGAGTTCAAAGACTCATTAATGGAGTTCAAAGACTCATTAACGGAGTTAAAAGCCTCATCCCCTATTCTCAATGCCCAATGCCCCATGCCCCATGCCCCATGCCCAATGCCCAATGCCCCATGCCCCATGCCCAATCCCCAATCCCCAATCCCCAATTCCCAAATGACTTATGCGCCGTAAGAAAGATACTCTCTGCACAGAATTTGCCTTCACTCTTCCTAGAGGGTTGAGTGATAGTGAACACCGGATACATCGTCATGGGGTGATGCGTTTAGCCACCGCTAAAGATGAAATTTTGGTGCAACAAGAGCGTAGAGTTCAGGAAAATCCAGCTTACGGGGTTTTGGTGATGCTTGCACGGGTTATTACTCGCTTGGGCAGTCTTAACTCTGTTAGCCCTGATTTACTTGAAGAACTTCTTCTACATGACATTGCCTATCTCCGAGAATTTTATAATCGAATCAATCAGCAAGGCGATGTACATATTCCGACACAATGTCCCCACTGCAATACTCAATTTTCAGTGGAGCTAGAACTAGCGGGGGAGTCGTAAGCTACCCCTCCGATACTTTATATGAGGAGGTAGCTTTTATTGCTTATCATTTCCACTGGTCGCAAGATGATATTTTAAATTTAGAACATACTACCCGTCAGCGATGGGTGGCAGAAATCAATAAAATTAACCAAAAATTAATATGAAAGTAAAAGTTAGCTACTCACCAAATCTAAGTGAAGTCAATGAAGTTGACCTGACCACAGAAACTCCAACGAGAGGAGAATGGTTAATAGGTCGTTCTCCTGATTCTGATTTAGTCTTAGACAGTCCTGATATTAGTCGGGTACATGCTAAGTTTTTCGTTAAAGCTGGAAATTACTACTTCTCTGACCTTGGCAGTAGAAATGGCTCAATATTTAATGGAAAACAAGCCGAAAAAGATCGACCATATTCTTTGAGTGATGGAGATATTATCAGGATTGCAGATTACGTTCTGATCTTAGAAGCAGTTGCTCCCGCTTATGAGCAACCAGAGACAGTCTTTAGAATTATAGACCCTTCACTGTTTTCTCGGCCGCGATCGCCTGAAAATGTCAGCGCCGCCAATGTTGCTAATCCAGCCCCAGAAGTAGTTAGCGAAGTTCCAGCGCCTATTACTCCCGAAGTAGAAACACCTTCTCCAGAAGTCAGCGAAATCTCCGAAGTTGTTGCTACTCAACCTGATGATGTCATTCCGGTTGTTGAGGTAATTCCCCCTGAAAACATCATTCAGTCACCAGAAGCAGTTAGCGAAGTTCCACACGATGTCCATGATGAAATTGTGGATTTGCAATCAGTTGCGCCAGAAGTCAGTGCAGATGTTGAAGAAGTAGAGATTCCAGAAGTTAGCGAAAATAGTGAGGAAGTTTCTTTTACTGTAGCCGAAGCTGCGATCGCATCACCTGAAAATATCATCGAAACTTCTGAAGAGGAAATTACACTTCCAGAAGCCACTGACGATGAGGTTACAGACTTTCAAACAGCACTGGTGACAGAATCGACTTTCGTGCAACGGCGTGATATAGAAGCAACTTCCCCAGAAGATGCAGAGTTAGAAGCAGCACTAGAAGCAGAAGTCACCTTCGTACAGCCACGTGATATTTTCCACCAAGTTCCCGAAGCAACTTCCCCAGAAGATGCAGAGTTAGAAGCGGCGCTGGAAGCAGAAGTCACCTTCGTGCAGCCGCGTGATATTTTCGGCGAAGTATCTGATGAAGAAAGTACCGTTCTGGAAGTTACTCATAATGAAAATCAAGTAGTAGATTTAGATACACCAGTCACAGAAGAAGTCAGTTTAGAGTTTGGCGAATTTGTCAACGAAGTGACTGAAGAAGAGGAGATTCAGCCGCAAGAACCATTGAGCCAAGCTACACAAGATATCAATGATGAACTAGCAGATTTAGATATTTTATTTACGGCAGAAGACAGCACAAATATTGACCAAATAGAACCTAGTTTTGCTGTTGATGAAACAGAAGGTGAAGTTTCTGAAGCATTGACGGAACCTGATAATATCGTTGCAGAAGTTTCTAGCAATCAATACATTGATTTGAATAATACAACTACAGAAGAAGCCAGCGTAAATGTTGATGATGTTGTTCTAGTAAGTGAAGTTTCTGAATTAGCTGATATTCAATCTTTGGAAACAACAGAAAGTGAAGGTCCTGAGAGTGTCAGTCAAACTATTGAAGAGGCTCCTGAAGTAGAAGCAACTCAATTTGATGAAACTCCAGAAGAAATAAATGTAAGTGAGCCTCCCCAAGTGATTATTGAAAGAAACATAGTACTCATCGCTCACGAGAGCAAGAAATCAGAACTTGCTGAATTTGTTTCTCAACACCAGGAATTTTTCTCACAGAGCTTTACAATTACCTGGCCATCTGTTGGCGAAGTCTTACATCAACAAGCAGGAATAACAATTAGTCAGCAAACCCCTGCACCAATTTCTGGAGGATATCAAACAATTGCTTCATTGGTTGGAGCAGGAGAAATTTTAGCAGTTATTTTCCTGAGAGATTTGCTGCAACCTCAGCCTGGACAAGCAAATGAAGAAGCACTGCTTAGATTATGCACTATTAATCAAGTTTTACTGGCGACTAATTTGCCAACAGCAGAAGCAATTGTGCATTATCTTAAACATATATAGCTCTACTTAATCATTCGTGAGTAACAAGATCCCCGATTTTTTAAAGAAGTCGGGGATTTGCGTATTTCGAGAAAAGTTGCAAATTGCATAGAATAATTTCAATGATGAAAAATAGGATAAAAAATATGTATATTTTAAAATAAAACTTATCTAGAGAAATGCTTACAAACTTAAAAACTTTATTTAGACAACCAGTTATTCTTTCAAGTGCGATCGCTACAATTTTACTAGTAGGCATTCAAAAACTTGGGGTTTTCGAACCTCTAGAAATGAAGGTCTACGATCAGATGATGCAATTACGTGCCGACCCAGGCCCAGACTCTCGTTTATTGATTGTTGCTTTAACTGAAAAAGATATTCAAAAATGGAATTGGCCCCTATCTGGTGAACTTCTAGACCGACTATTGGGCAAACTTGAAGCTTATGAACCGCGAGCGATTGGTCTAGATATTTTCCGTGACTTACCTGTACAACCTGGTCATGAGAAACTACTGCAACGCCTACAACAGAGCGATATCATCATTCCTATCTGTAAACATTCTGGTTCTAACAATCCGGGAATAGCAGCCCCAAAGGGGATTGAAGCAGAGCGAGTAGGATTTAATGATGTAGTAGAAGATACTGACGCGACAATTCGTCGCAACCTATTATTGGTAAGTGCAGAAGAGTCCGATTCCTGTCAAAGTAATTATTCTTTTAGCTTACAACTAGCACTTAAATACTTAGAAGTTGGAGGCATCCAGCTAAAATTTACCCCAAAAAAAGAACTACAACTACGAGATACTGTATTTAAACCCCTCCAAAGCGACGCTGGCGGTTATCAGAAAGCGGATACAAATGGCTACCAAATTTTGCTTAACTACCATTCTGGTCATCAGATTGCCCAGCAAGTAACTATTACACAAATACTTGAAAATCAAGTTAAACCAGATTTGGTGAAAGACCGCATCGTTTTTATTGGTTCAACAGCCAATAGTTTAAATGATATTTTTAACACGCCATTTGCTACTGGTAAGTCAGATAATTCCGGCAAAATGGCAGGAATTGAAATTCATGCCCACAGCGTTAGTCAAATTCTCAGTGCTGTTCTTAACAAACAGCCACTATTTTGGTTTCTACCTGAATGGGGTAAAGTCTTGTGGATATGGGGATGGACTGTGGTTGGTGGGTTGCTGGTATCGCGGATTCAACATCCAATAGGCTTAGGACTAGCAGGAGCAACAGCCCTTGCAGTCTTATTTGGAGGCAATTTTGTCATTTTTACCCAAGCTGGATGGTTCCCTGTAATACCTCCGGCGTTGGGGTTAGTATTTACCGCCGGGAGTGTTCTTGCTTATAGTGCTTATAAAACGAAACAAGAGCAACAAGAAATTACCCAACGGGTTCAAGAACACCAACAATTAATTGTGGAATTGCAAGGTCTTTTACGGCAGCGCGGCGATGCCTCAAATGAAGCACCAACTGTAATTGCTGATTCCATCGGTCAAGAAATTTCACTAGGAACTCTACTAAACAACCGCTACAAAATTACTCAAGGTTTGGGTTCTGGAGGATTTAGTAATACTTATTTGGCTGATGATATCCAACGTCCTGGCAATCCGCAGTGTGTGGTTAAACAGTTGCGTCCCCCCCGCCAAGATGCAGAATATTTAAATGTCGTCAGACGATTATTTGACGCTGAAGCACAAATTTTAGAAACCTTGGGTAAGCATCCACAAATCCCTCAACTGCTAGCTTTTTTTGAAGAAAATCGGCAATTTTCTCTAGTGCAAGAATTTGTTCGAGGGCACGCTATGGACAAAGAAGTAACTTCTGGAAAGCGACTAAAACAAGCTGAAGTTGTGGAAATGCTCAAAGAAATTTTACACGTACTTGTTTTTGTTCACAGCTATGGTGTAATCCATCGAGATATCAAACCTAGTAACTTGATTAGACGAGAATCAGATCAGCACATTGTTTTAATTGACTTTGGCGCTGTTAAGCAAATTCATCCTCAGCAGCAAGAAGCTCAGACTATTTCAATTGGTACGCCTGGTTATGCACCTTCTGAGCAAATGAGCGGTTTGCCAAAACTCAACAGCGATATTTATGCGTTGGGAATTATGGGAATTCAAGGTTTAACTGGGGTAGATCCTAGAGATTTTCGCAGAGATGTAAATACTGGTGAAATAATTATTCAAAGTGGAGCTGATGGCAATCAACAGACTTGGCAACATTGGCGCGAACTAACTGAGGCTACAAACGAGTTAGTTATTATTTTAAATAGAATGGCACATTTCGATTTTACTCAACGATATCAGTCAGCAGCAGAGGTTCTCAAAGCTCTCGAAAGTCTTTAGTAATAGGTTATGTAGCGTTTCCTAAGCAACTGAGGTAGACCTAAATTTTTGTTACCAGGCTCAGTAATGTTGAAAACATACCACACTAAGCTAAGAACCGCTATATCGTTTATTAACCTCTGCCTACAAATGCCTGACAGCGCTGCATAAATCTTGAGATTATCTCAGTTAAATACATATCTGTTCAAGTTTATCCTGAACTTTGGTCTCGATATATTAACCAACACAGCATCAGCGATGAAACTCTTTCCTTCGCTTAATTTTGTACATATTGTTAGTTCTAGCGTCTTACCTAGAATCGCTCGGACTCAAATAGGCACTCATAACAAGATTTCCACATCAATCAACTCTCATACTTTACGCAGCCATTCCACAAATATCAATTACCTTAAACCCTTTGATAGTGCTGTTATTGCTTATCACATGATGGGTCTTAGCAACTTTGAATGATCCGTGGAATAGTTTCAATTTTTCAGTTGTTGCACTCCATTAGCTCATCCTAATGGGTGAGGAATAAATCAACCGATCGGGTAATCTGAATGCAGGAAGTTAAGACAGATAAAAAATAAGACTCTATTACCTAAGAAGACTAATTACACTTTCCTTTAACTAAATAGAACCTTATGAAACTTTCTATCTTGATAGATTCTGTACTTATTGTTACTTCGATTGCTTTATTGCCTGGAATGGGTGGCGCTCAAATAGTTACTCACAATAGTGGCAAACCTATAGCTGTCAACTCTAACAATTTACCCACTCATTCTCCAAACGTCAGCTACCCCATACCTTTTGATGTTGCATTTCTAGCTCATCAAGGAGGAAAAGCTTCTGTTTCCCCCTAATCATCATCCCATTACCAAAAATTACTTTAACCCTTCCAACCTTGGAGGGGTTTTTAGTTAGTGCTTGCTTTTAGTGTCGTCCCCTTTCCTCAATGCACCTTTTCATATTTCTCCTGAGAAAAGCGCGATCGCACTATGTACAGTACGTTTATTCCTATAATGCTTGTATAGCAACACTTTCGGCTATGTCACAATCCCTCTGATTACCCTGCTCCTAATGTAGCGCGGCCTCTCACACTTCAGAAAAAAGGGGCGGGTAATAAATTATTTACTGTTCTATCAAATTAACGTTGTTAAGTTACTCAGCAGGTGTAGTTCTCACCTCCAAGCTGTGTTAAATATTGTGACGCGAAACAGGAGTATAGATACGTTGCTAAAGCTTTCTCCAGAATCTCCTCTCTTTTTTGTCTTAATTATTATTAGCTTTTTAATAGTAACTTTGTCAACTTGGTTATTATCTAAACCATTTATTTTAAAACCATTTGGGTTGAATGATATTATCCAAATACTCACATTACAGTTATTTATCTCTTTATTACTAGAGCGTTCTTTAGAAGTTTTTATAACTACTTGGCGCGGCCCATTCGTTGAACAATTAGATATTAGTATTCAACAAGAAAAGGCTCTTATATCCGAGAAACTAAGACTTATGGAAGTCCAACAAAAACAGTTTCCTTCTTTGGAATCAAATCAAACCATTGGGCTACCACCTGAAGGAATGAGTTTAGAACAGCAAATTATCCAGAATTTTACGCAAAACCAACAGGAATCATTAAAAATATTCAAGCCACAAATGGATAATTTAAATGAAAAAGAGCGCCAAAAGACAGCTTATAAATCTGATACACGAGTAATTGCTCTATGGACATCCCTTTTATTTGGTCTTTTAATGAGCGCAATAGGCATTCGCTCAATTGAGCCACTTGTAGTTCTTGATTTCGATAATCCAATCCAAGTAATTATTTTTCGTTGTTTAGATGCCTTACTGACAGGAGGTTTAATTGCAGGAGGTAGCGAGGGAATTCATAAGCTTATAAAAGTTTTCATTGACTTTATGGAAGCCACATCTAAACAAATCAAAAATCAAGGATTATCTTGAGCCAAAGAAGCATTTTACTTTCCAGAATGCCGGATACTCTTACAATTACTATGATAATTAAATAAACAATATCTATTATAAATATATGTTGCAATCTCTCCATGAATAATTATTAATATCTACATAATTTTTATGTAAATTTTTCACTACATTTGCCTCTGCTAAAACTTTAACTCCTTCAGTTTCCAACTTATCTTTTTGTTGGTTAACATAAGTTATTAAATAACCCTTAGAGTCTAATATTCTATGTACTGGATAATTAGTAGCTGAGGTTTTTTTCAGATATGTAGGAATAGCTCTTATATAACTATTATCAACTCCTATAGCTTGAATTATCTGTTTATATGTAACTACTTTCCCACTGGGAATTTTGATGATAAAATCTAGAAATCGTTCATAAGGATTTTCAGGTAATGCTGGAAATTCATGAGCTTGAACCTGAAATTTACTACCAACTTGAATTTGACCTGATTTAGTAACTACGCCTAAGATTCCTCTTTTACCCTTGATGCTCTTGAATGATTCTACTAAGTGAGCTATTCGCTTACACGGTTCGCAGTAAAAAGTTAGACGAATTGCCGCATCATTTTCAAAAGTTAGCAGAGATCCAGGAATAAATTTATCAAATCCTATACCTGTAACCACAATATTTTCTCGCAATTGTCCTGGTTGAATTGATAAGTCTAAAATATCTTCATACCTAACAATTAAAACTTGCCTGGGACTTATCGGATCGGCATTAATATCTTCTTCTATACCATGACCTAACTTTAAATTTAATGTTTTAAGTTCTACCATTGCAGAACCTGGTTTTACCTTAGTGAAAAGATGTGTTATTGAGAGAGCCATATTGATTCATCGGCGCGATCAATTTTAAATTGAGGAGCTGAATTCAGGTAAATCATCAGATTTACTAAGAATGAATAAACTTCCATCTCCTCCACGGCCAATTCTTAAGGTTTCATCTAAATAAGTAATGTCTAATGTCGGAGTCCTGCTAGGAGGATTATTAGCTGAGACAACCTTAAATGGGTTGAGTTGAGGAGTATTAATACCAACAATTTTCTCAATCGATAGGTAGCGTTTGTCAAAATAAACGTTGAGGCGTTTGTTAGATAGAGGTTCTAAATCTTCTTTGGCTGGCTCAAAGCTAGCTGTCACTTTAACATATCCTGATACTATTCCTAGAGGATGTTTAACCTTAGCTAGATTGAAAAACAATTTATTTGCAATATCAATTACTTGATAAACTTTACCCAGCTTTAAGCCAAATGGGAGAGAAACTAAAGAACGGATTTCTCTAGCAGTGGAGTAGTGCAGTTGCCAAGCTCCGTCTAACAAATGAGTCGCGTTAATCAGAGGATTAAGATTCGGATTGACGCTCTCTAGTTCCGTTGTTAATTCTTCAATTTCTTCAGCTAAGGTTTTGTCTAGCTTCAAATCGGTAACAGGAGAGCCATCGCTCTTAGCTTGAATCTCCTCAAGCTTGGCTTGTAATTTTTCCTTAAGCAAGACCTGGGCCAAGTAGCGGTCGCACATTTTAAATTAGTGTTTGGATGAACTGAACCTGCTGCTTAATTTTGGATTTTAGATGCTCTAAAATCTAAAATCCAAAATCTATAACTCTTACAGTTGCCGCACTAATGGCTGACCATCTTTGACTTCACCAATCAAAACTAAATCGACACAGTTAACAAAAATACCATTTTCCAGCACACCGGGAATGTTATTCAATGTTTTTTCTAGGCTGACTGGATCTTCAATAGAGTCAAATCTGACATCTAAGACAAAGTTACCTTGGTCAGTGATCACTGGGCCAGCTTTTTTGACACCCATGCGGAGTTCGGGTTTCCCACCGAGTTTTTTAATGGCATTGGTTACAGGAGTAATTGCCATTGGAATCACTTCCACGGGTACAGCAAAACTAGAACCCAAGCGATCTACTAATTTACCACTATCTACCACGACGATAAACTGTTCTGCCAGGTAGTCTACGACTTTCTCACGGGTATGTGCTGCACCACCGCCTTTAATCAAATTCTTCTGCGGATCAACTTCATCTGCCCCATCAATGGCAATATCGATGTGGTCAATAGAATCCAAGGTGGCGAGAGGGACACCATACTGCTTCGCCAGCACTTCTGACTGAAACGAGGTAGGTATGCCAATGATATCTTTGAGTTCACCAGACTTGAGGCGATCGCCTAAAAACTGAATCGTATATGCTGTAGTTGACCCCGTACCCAACCCGACGATAGAACCCGATTTTACTAGGGCGGCAGCGGCTTTGCCAACTTCTTGCTTCATCAACTTTACGGGATCTGTTCCTGTCATTCCCAAAACTCCTGAAAAACTGACTATAGTCCATAGTAGTAGGCAGATAACATCAAAAGATGAAAGGTAAAAAACAAGTTTTTGCTAATTTCTGCTTCCTTTATTAGGAACTTGTAAAAAATAAAACATCGTAGTGTCCGGAAGAGAGGAGATTGCTTATGTAAAAAGATAGTATATTAATATACCTATCAACTATGGCAATGCCACAGCATACTGGTCTTACCTTCGAGAAACTTGTCGCAGAGATCGCTCCAGAAGTGTCAAATACCTTCACAGTAGAGCAATTAGAAGCCATCAAAAGAGTTTTTAACTCTCGTCTTTGGACTCGTCATTCTTTAGACATAAGAGTTTCAGTACCAATTCCCGGATTAAGGTTTTATCTGGTGTTGCTAGCAGGTTCAGAACGTCGTTCTAAAATGCGTTTACGCTTTGAAAAAGGTTTATATCCTTTTTGGACTCCTGGCAATACCTTGTTTGTCATAGGATTTTTAATGATTCTATCGGCTTGTGGCTACACTATATTTTCTGTTGCATCGTTTTCACTGACTCCTCTAACTACCTTGGATTACCCTACTTCAATTCCTTGGATTAACGATAAATCAGAATGTGAACGCACCAGTAGAGTTTGGAATGATGGGAAGTGCTGGGATTCTGAACACAGTCCTAATTTTTAAAGCTAAACTCTCCTAGCTACGCAACATTGCCAGCCTAAATTCGTCACTAGCTGAGTTATAGGTTATTAAGAACACCAAATTTTGCGTTAACCTCAGTAACGTAGTTTTTTAAATTCACGTTAGTAGCTAAAAGTGGTTATGGTGATGCGTCAGCTTTCAATTACTCTATCTTTAGTAGCACTACTACAAAATTTACCAGCAATTGCTCAAGTGTCAGAAACGACTTCTGGAACCTCATCTGATTCTATTCAACAGGTAGTTGCTGCGAAATTGATGACAAACTTTTCTGATGGCAAGTTTTATCCAGAAAGGTTAGTGAGCAGGGCAGAATTAGCGTCGATTATGGTAAAAGCATTTCGGCTTGATAAAAGAGAAGCTGTTAACAAAGCAAATTTAACGATTCCAGATGTTCCTCGTTCTTATTGGGCATTTAATGATATACAGACAGTCTTAAAAACTGACATCATGAAAGGCTATCGAGGTAATGAATTTTTCCCTAATCAAAAGGTGACAAAGGCAGAGGCTCTTGCTATTTTCGCTCAAGCTTATGGTGTATTTCAGTTTCCTGATGAGGCTGTAAATGAGATTCTGGCTTCACATCCAGATGAAAAGTCTATCCCAACTTGGGCTAGAAAAGCAATCGCTACAGTAGCTACAGAAGGATTTCTCAATACAGATGCTCAAGGAAATATTTCTCCACTAAAACCCGTTACCCGTGGAGATATGGCTTATGTATTGAGTAAGTATTTACAACGACAACAGCGACAACCCGAAACACCAGAAGTTCCAATTATTCAAAATAGCCCACAATCACCTTAGTTAGACTTATCTAGTTAAGCGACCTGCTGACAATCAGTTTTGACCCGGACTTCTATACTTGTCTCGAAGCTGGCGAAGATATAAGGAATTAGATTGTGTTGGTTGTTGCTGCACATAATTCCCATAATTCTGTGGTGATTGCGCCGGCTGCTGCAAGCCATAATTTCCATAATTAGATTGTGGTGGTTGCATCGGCTGCTGCAAGCCATAATTCGCATATCCCATAGGGTTTGTGGGAGTGACAACACTTTGACCCGGAATCTGGCTAGAGTAAGGTGCAATATTAGTTGGTATGCCAGAGGTGACTGGGAGCGTTCCTGGTGCTACATTAGGCACTACCTGACCGTTATTTAAATTACTGTAGGGATTTGGCTGCAAGTTCGTATAACCTGTACCAGTATTTAACCCATTACTAGGCACTACCTGACCGTTATTTAAATTATTGTAGGGATTTTGCTGCAAGTTCGTATAACCTGTACCAGTATTTAACCCATTATTAGGTAATACCTGACCGTTATTTAAATTATTGTAGGGATTTTGCTGCAAGTTCCTACCCGTTGACGTGTAGCCTGTCCCAGTAGTTAACCCAGTACTTGGTAGAGAATTCTGACTGGATAAGCTATTCATGGGTTGCATTAACGTTGTTCCTGGCTCAGATGCTCGGCCCAAGGCATTTGTCTGAGTTGCAGTAGTACCATTAAAGCCAGACAGCTTCTGATTTGTCGATTGATTGAGTATTGCTTGTAGAGGGCTGACAGAGGCAGAATTTTGATTCTTATTGGTTTGATTCGTGAATCCAATTCCCAGGTTTGAGGATGTCTGTTCGCCGTCTGTTGGTTCAGATGCCCCAGTTAAAGTTTTGATACCTAGAAACTGATTATTATTATCAACCGTCCCAGTCCGCAATAAATTTTCGGTTTGTACGACAAAAGGATTTTTCAGGACGGGAGGAGTGTCGCCAACGCCTAAAGTAGGATTTAATTTGGCATCACTAGCAGACTTTTGTTTGTTAATTACATCTTCTAATAGACTTTTGCTGTTTTTTGCCTCAGTTTTTTCCTTGGGAGTATTTGCCGTTAATGAGAGAGTTGCTTGCTCAAAGTCATTAAATAAAACTGGCAGGTTATCAATATCGGCTGCAATGGCTCTGTTTTCTGCTGATAGTGACGAATCAGGAGGGGTTTGTGAAGTAACTTTGTTTTTTTGCTTATAAACGAAAATATCTGGATTTGACCAGTATTCCCAGGTTACTAGCCCCACTACAGATAAAAAAATTGCAGTTACCCAAAAACCAGGTCGCCCTAGATTCCATAACCTGGCTCTGAGATAGCGTAAGTAGGCGGGAGGATAATGACGATGTGGCATGGAATTGGTAATTGAAATTTACTCGAAATCGGGAAAAATTGACGGAAACTGAAGGCGTTGCTGTTTAATGCTTTTGCTTTCCTTAACAGGAAATATCTCAACTAAAGTTGGATCGTGATTTTATCCTAACTTCTTCATCAGTTATTAGTCATTACCAATAGATATGTAACAGTCAAAAATTTACTTTTTAGCGGCTGGAGTGGTTTGGCAAGATTTTCTAGAAAGTTATGGCAATTTATGGTTGGTTTTTGAGCATTGGTCACATTGGATAACATCACGAGTTGACAGTTGCTCTAAGTTTATCAAGGAAGGCAGGAGGCAGAGGGCAGCTCTTGCTGGAGGAAAACAGCGCTGGTGCCTCTTGCCGCGACCATAGGGTCTTGGGTTTGGTTTAAGATCCCCTCCAAATTGAAAATTTGGTGAGCCAGCCTGGTCTTGTTGTTTCAACAAAGAGGGACTGGCGAACCCGAAGGGTGGCTCTTTTTCAGGAGGGATTTGAATCCCCAACTGAGGTAAAACCTTCTGCCTCCTGCCTCCTTCAATGTTGTAGCTGGACAAAGGTTCGACTGTTTTAGTTTCTAGTTAGCAAACTGTAGGCTGCAATGCTTCGATATATACGCCTCTGAGGGCGCTGTGCCGCACCATACTATTAACCAGGAGACTACAGCAATGATGAAAGCTGAAGATATCATGACCAAAGATGTAGTTACCATTCGCGGTTCAGCGACTGTTGCTGAAGCAGTGGTGCTGATGAAGGAAAAAAAATTGCGGGCGCTAGTTGTAGATGTTCGCCATGAGAATGATGCTTATGGCATTGTCACAGAAACAGATATTGTCTATAAGGTAACAGCCTACGGTAAAGATCCAAAGCAAGTCTGGGTTTACGAGATTATGAGCAAGCCCTGCATTGTGGTAAATCCTGATTTGGGTGTGGAATATGTAGCACGGTTATTTGCTAACACTGGTATTCATCGGGCACCTGTGATTCAAGGCAAGCTATTAGGTATCATCTCAATTACCGACATTTTGACTAAAAGCGACTTTGTGGAAGCGCCAAAAGCGTTACTGCTGGAGGAGAGAATTCAAAAAGCAATTCAACAGTCTCGCGCTATTTGCACTGAACAAGGTGCTTATTCTAAAGCCTGTGCAGCCGCTTGGGATGAGGTAGAAGAACTCCAGGCTGAAGCTGCTCATCAGAAAGCTGAGGGGATGGTATCAGCTAAAGTCTCTTTTGAAGAATATTGCAAGGAAAACCCAAATGCACCGGAATGCCGAAATTATCATCCGTAATTGAAATTGGAAATTGGGAATTGGGCATTGGGCATGGGCAAGAGGACAAGGGGACAAGGGGAAAGACTTGTTTCAAATTCTCACCTCTTGTCCCCTTGTCTCCCCTGCCCCCTGCCCCCTGCCCCCTGCCCCCTACTCCCCATTCCCCCTCAACGTTTGGCAACTCGTATCAAGAGGAATAGACCTATTCCCAAGAAAAGAAAATTGGGCAACCAAGCCCCCATAAAGGGAGAGAGGGCACCTGCTTGCGCGATCGCACCACTAATAAAGAAAATTAAGTAGTACGAAAAAATAACTACAACGCTAATCCCAAAGCTGGTACCTCTTCCAGTTCTCTGGGGTATGCTTCCCATCGCTGCACCTACCAAGCCAAAAACTACACATACAAAGGGCAAGGAAATTTTTTGTTGAATCCGCACCTCGAGTTTACGAATTTTTTGGCGATCGCCACCAAGATATTCCACTTGTAGTTGATCTAGTGCTTCAGCAATATTCATCTCACCATAGTCTCGACTTTTTTCTGCCAAACTTAATGGCGTGCGCGGTAGTTGCAGTTGTTGGTGTTCAAATCTGACAATGTTGCGATAAGAGCGATCAGCTGCAACAAAATAGATCGTACCGTTGTAAAAATCCCAAATATTTTGAGAAGGATTCCACTGGGCAGATTCTGATACTACAATTTGATTCAGATTTTTGGTGGAACGGTCTATAATCGTCAAACCTGTCATCCGCTTACCATCAAATTGGTCAGCGTAAAACAAACGTGTCAATATCCTATTCTTAGAGCCATCCGGTTGTGTAACATCCTGGTATTCAGGATAGAAAATATTTTGCTGTTTAAAAGCTGGCTTATCTGATTTCAGGGCTTTATCCAGAGTCACCCCGGCTTGGTAATTTGCTGCTGGTGCAATTTGTTCGTTGAATACAAATGTCATTCCTGTGACTACAAGACTCAACATCACAGCAGTTAGCACTATACGATATACGCTCACTCCACAACCACGCAGGGCAATTAATTCGCTCTCGCTAGAAAGACGACTGTAGGTCATCAAAGTAGCTAGTAGCGTAGACATGGGGAAGGCTAAAACAATAAAGTTGGGAAACTTTAGCAAAAAAACCTGAATGGCAATGTCTATCGGTAGCCCAGATTCTACGATTTTTCTGACTAGATCAAATACAGCATCAATGGTGACACCAAGTGATGAAAAAGCTCCGACACCAAAGAAAAACGGCGCGATCAATTCGCTGGTAAGGTAACGATCCATGATCGTAAAAGGTAGTAGCGAACCGAGGTTGTAGGAAGGCGTAAACTTCTTTGATATCATAAAAAATTTGAACAGTTAAATATTGACAACCCTGGTGAAGGCAGAGGCAGAAGGTGGGGGCAGGAGGCAGAAGAAAAATAGTCTTCATAATTTGGTTTTGAAGTCTAAGTTCTTTACCTCTGTTAATTGCAAACTGCTGTATCTACTGAATTTAGTATCAAACTTTAATTCTCAATGGCTGATAAAGCAGAATCAAATAAATTAATAAATTTATAATTAAAATTAAATATAAAAATAGCTTTTGAAATTATTAACTAAATAATTGTGAATTTAGGCTTGAAAATTATCCCCTAAATAATATTGCCGCACGAGGGGATTGCTGTAGAGTTCGTCAGCACCGCCAAAAGCGAGGATTTGTCCCTCGCGCATAATGTAGGCGCGATCGGTGATCGCAAGGGTTTCGCGGACATTATGATCTGTAATTAAGATTCCCATGCCGCGATCGCGCAGTTGTGCGACAATGTGCTGAATTTCTGAGACTGCGATCGGATCGACTCCCGCAAATGGTTCATCCAAAAGTAAAAATTTGGGCCCTTCTTGTCCAGCAGCTAAAGACCTTGCTAATTCCGTCCGCCGTCGCTCACCACCAGAAAGTTGAATTCCTTTACTATTAGCTAATTTTTCCAGCCGAAACTCCCGCAGTAAAGTTGTGAGTCGTCTTGACCATTCCCGTCGTGGCACATTCGTTTGCTCCAGCACCAACAGAATATTATCTTGTACCGAGAGTTGGCGGAAAACACTTGGTTCTTGTGCTAGATAGCCAACACCCAATCGTGCCCTTTTGTGCATTGGCATTTCTGTAACATCCAAATTACCCAGCCAAACTTTTCCTTGATTGGGTTTTTCTAAACCTGTGGCAATGTAAAAAGTCGTCGTTTTACCAGCCCCATTGGGGCCTAGTAAACCTACGATTTCGCCCTGACCAACAGAAAGATTGACACGATTGACAATTACTCGCTTGCCGTAAGATTTGTGAATATTCTCTAAAACAATTTTCACGCTGGAAGCACCCTTTCTTGGTGGTAAATGCTAATTAGAAGGCTTCAAAGGTGGTGTTTGTGGCACAGATGGGGCAGGTGTCGCAGCATTATCTGATTCCTCGATCATGTAGATAGACTCTACCTGACGGTTAGATTGAGGTAAAGCAACAAATCGCCCTTCATCAATTAAATACGTTACCTTCTCTGCCCGGATACTGTTACCGCCCTGTTGCAAAATATAGACGTTGCCACTGAAATCAATTCGGCGTTCCTTACTAAAGTACTGTGCTTGGGCAGATGTTGCCTGAAGCTGACGAGAAGGATACAACATTTGCACGTTACCGCGAGCGGTGATTACTTGATTTTTAGCATCATATTCTTGCACATCAGCGCGGATAGTGAGGGGACGATTGTCTTTAGATGTTTGTGCAGTAGCGGTTTGCAGTTGCGTAGGAAAGGCAAAAGTGCCCAATAGTGCAACTGGCAGCATTAAAGCTAATCCAAAGCGACGGAACTGTGACATGGGCAATTGATAGCAGGGCATCATAGCAATTAGGGATTCGGGATTTCAGATGGCATTCTAATTATCTCAAGTACTTTATCCAGATTATGAAATATACAATCTGGAGTGATTTCCGATAACTACTGGCTGAAATAGTGACGCTACCCCTAAGCTCAAGGTTTCAGGTAATTGACATCCGAGTAAAAATGACGCAGGCACAATTTATGAATTGTGCCTACCAAGGATTTCGGACAACGCATAATTAATTTACCAGATGTCTAATCAGTAGACAGCACAATTTTAGGCAAAGATAAGACCTTATTTTCACCAATATCGCCAGATGTAATCTTATCTGGCCCTATTTGTTGTAATGTCGTCAACAAGGCTGCGCTCTGACTCAATAGCTCATCCACATCAACGCCGCCGTAACTAGATGGGTAACGCCGTAAGCGATTGCCGCCTTCTCCCAGGAGAATAACTGCACCTCGCCAGTTTCGATTTTCCAAATGATACAGTGCCACAGAAATTTGGAGAATGCCTTGATAAAAGGTTTTCTCTGGTTCACTGGCTTCAATCCATAAAGCCTCTAAAGTGTCATGACAGGCGTAGAACTGGCCAGAATTGAACTGTTCTACGCCTTGCCAAAACTCTTGGGGGATGGTTTCGCTCATCCCATACTGTCTCGGACTTCTTTAATTGTTTCCAGAGAGATGTCTTGTTTTTCTCCAGCAAACTCGTTGTCAGGGGTGAGGAACAACATGCAATGGCATTCTTTGCGTTCTCTCATTGGCACACAGGGACAGTTCCAATATGTGGCATGGACTTCAGCCTCTTTATCTTCGTAATGGCGACAGGGACATAAAGGCGCACCTAGTTCGTCTTTATGTTTGGCTAGTCCTTCAATCACAACTGCGGTAACAGAAGGTTCAGAACAGAAGTATGTTCCAGTACGCTTGGCGTATTGTTCGGAAAAATGCCGCATTGCCTCTAGGCTTTTATCGCTGGATTTTGTGTTATGTTCTGATGTGATCATGTCGCTCATAATTTAAATATTTCTTTGCATTGTACCTCAGTCGCACTAAGGGATTACTGGGTGTATTTCCCCAACCTTAACCTTTCAAATTGTTTTACCTTTGTTCAAAGGCTGATATGTCCGGTGTGCTGGGATCGGTCAAAATCTGGGAAATCATAGAAGTTTAACTTCTAAGCTAATCAAAATTCAAGTTGCATCTTGAGGCAGAATTTAAAAGTCAAGAGGTTGATTTATTCTCATCTACAAACGATACTTTGACGCATCTAAGGGGAGATACCAAGCACGATCCTTATGTCGGGCTTTGTTTATTTATACATTATTGCTGAATTCTCTTCATCATAACTTTATGAGACTTTATAAAATAACTAAGTAATAACACTTATTTTTGTAGCTTAGTGTATATTCTGAAAAGTGTGATAAAAAAGCACAAACTTATCAGGAGTTACAACTACTAACACATGAGTATTTCAACTTTTGCGAAAAAATTATCGACTGCTGCGATCGCAACAACAGTCATTGTTTTTGGAATAGGAGCAGTAGCACAAGCAACCGTTTTAACATTTGATGATATAGCGTCTACTCCAAATTTTGCTCCAATTCCTAACGGCTATGGTGGATTTAATTGGAACAATTTTTACTACCTAAATGGTTCGGGTACTCGTGGTGTCTCACTTACAGGCTATAAAAATGGCTATAACAATGGCAGAGTGTCAGGAGACTACATAAGCTTTAATGGTTATGGAGACCCTGCCCTATTAAGTGATGGTATTTTTGACTTCAACAGTGTTTACCTCACAGCCGCTTGGAATAATGGTTTGTCGGTTACTGTAGAAGGTTTTAAGAGCGGCGCAACCCTGTATTCAAAAACTGTGGTTGTAGATACGACGCAGCCAACTTTAGTTAATTTTGATTATTTTGGTATTGATGAATTAAGGTTCATGTCATTTGGTGGAGTTGAGCCAGACTATCTTATAGAGAGGGGTGGTAGTGGCACACAGTTTGCGCTAGATAACTTTACCTTTAATGAAAAAGTTACATCTGTTCCCGAACCTACATTGCTACCAGCGATACTGTCAATAGCCACTGTAAGCGCTGGTTCAGTATTAAGACGTAAACAGTTAAAGCAAAGTTAACTCAAACCTTGCACTTTGCCCGAACGACTAGAAGTAGCGGCTATACAAACAAGAGCTACACGTCTGTTGGCTAAAAGCTTTACAATCTGTAGAGGTAGCATTTGTTCGTATAGCCCTTCTAGGGTGTATTTTTTTACTAAAGGTATTGATTAATACGAATTAAATGTTTTTTGCAGTTGGGGTTGCAGTGGCTGATCGCTCTGCACAAAAACACCAGGGTGTTCCCAATTAATTACCTCTGGTTCTGCTGGCGAGGAAGTATTTGGCCACAAAACCCAGCGACTACCTTGAGGAAGAGTAGCAAGGCTCAGGGGGTTTTGAGTCAGCCAAATCAAAGGGTAGCTTTTAGAAACTACTGAACTGACATCTTCTAATGCTCTGGTTGCTGCTAAGGTTTCTAAAACAAAGCGATCGCCTTTGATTAAATTTGTTGATGCTGTCCATAGTTGCACCTGTAATTGCTGTCGCTGTGCATAAAAATACAGAGATGCTGCGGCAATTACTGCTTGTTCAAAGTTTTCTTCTTCCCAATTGCTAGCACTGTCAAGGGCAATAACTATTTCTTGTCCACCTGTCACCATTTCTAACTCCCGCACCCTTAATTCCCCATAGCGGGCACTAGTCCGCCAGTGAATCAGACGAGTAGGATCTCCTAGACGGTAAGGACGGAGCGATCGCACCAGCCCTGTTGTCGCTGTCTGCAATGGTCTACCACGAGGATCGCCCCTTTTGCTCTCTTCTTGCCCCATTTCGTCTACTAAGGGGCAGGTAGCCAAGGGTAATACTGTGGGATAGACGATCGCTGTAGCAGCACAATCACGCTGACGGCGACACCAGAACAATCCTAAAGGCGCACCAGAACCAAGTTCAACTGTGTGCCAGCGATAAATACCCCGGCGCTGAGTTGGGTGGTAATATACCCAACGGTAACTACCTTGGCTAGGAATTGTTTCGATTGCCTTTTGTACTGGTTTCCCTAAGACGAAGGGCAGTATATCTTCAACTTGCAATAAGCTTACAGGCTGTTGTGTCTGATTGCAGATTTCTAATTCCACCGTTAGATCGTCACCGGCTGATACTGGTTGCATAGGACGGCGGGTAATCGATAGACCTGTGAGCGATCGCGGCGGTAAGATAGCTGCTACACCCAAAAGGGCAAAACTTATGCCGCTAATGGCATAAAGCCAACCAGCCATAGTATTGATACCCGCTCCAAAAAAACAAATAGCGGTTACTGCTAGCACCCAACCGCCATAAGTAGGGGCACAAGCGCGGGTTTCTAACCAATTCGTGATGGGTTTGATGATTTTCATGTTTCTTTTTTAACCCAACACCACTCTAAATTCACAGTGTCTCAGGGGTTCGCCAAAAAAGCTTTTAGTTGGATTCCTCAAAAAGAGATGGAAAGTTACGGCGACCGCTTACAACTCGGAGAATTTCGATACCATCATCTAATACTCTGTAGAAAACGATATAGCCTTGTAAGGTTACACCTCGGAGGTCTGGACGAATTTTTGCGTAACTTTTACCACTGTTTGGAAAGGCAACAAGCTGTTGGCACTTGCGGTTGAATTCACTGAAAAATCGCTCTCCTGCTTCAACGCTAGTTTCAGCAAAGTAGTCGGCAATTTCATTGATATCTCGGCTGGCAAGAATGTTGATGACGTAGCGACTCATGCTTGCGCCTGATGTCCTTGTCGAAACCGCTCTAGAATTTGGTTTACGAATGTCTCTCCATCAATAGGTGGCGTTTTGTCTGAAGCTAAAATCGCCGCATCAATTTTTTCTCGCACATCCTCAACCCATTCAGCATCGGCGCGATCATATTCATCAAGCAACCGTAAGGCGATTTCAAGGGCTTCTTCTGCGGAGCGATATTTCCCAGCCTGGAGCTTGGTTTGA
Source organism: Nostoc sp. FACHB-133 (assembly GCF_014698055.1). Classification (NCBI taxonomy): domain Bacteria; kingdom Bacillati; phylum Cyanobacteriota; class Cyanophyceae; order Nostocales; family Nostocaceae; genus Nostoc; species Nostoc sp. FACHB-133. The sequence goes on along the minus strand of NZ_JACJSH010000019.1, from coordinate 95,291 downwards.
ATAAAGCGTTCTTGATCGGGTGTGAGACTTATGCTCATAGAAAACCTCTATTCAGATTATTCACCATTTTAAGTTAAAAAACTCACTCTGCTTTTTCGTTCAGTTAGGGTTTATTCAGGAAATACAGTAAGTTATATTCACACAAGATGCAGATTTTTGATTATTGCGAGTTACTGTCAAACTTTACGCTGTAACCAAGCAAATACTTCATTAACAAAGAGCGTCAAATTCAAATCTTCTAACACTGGTAATATATCCTGTCCTGCTAACAAATCTGGTAAAGAATTAGGCTGATAAACTAAAATACAGCGTTCACTTGGATCAACCAACCATCCTAGCTGACTGCCATTTCTCAAACAGTGTAAAATATTGCCAGTTACTTTCGTTTGACTTTGAGCAGGGGAAAGAATTTCAATGATCCAAGGGGGTGCAAAATCAATCCCACTGCTAATAATGTCACCGCTCTCATCCAGTGGTATTTGATTGGTAGAGATCACAACCACATCAGGAACTACTGAACGATTACCGCAGGTACAACGTAATTCAGGAAAGGCTTCGTAGTTACTGCCCAACGCATCAATTACTGCAACCAAACGTTTTTGCAATAAACTGTGTTTAGCCCCTCCCATAGGTTTCTGAATTGCCTCTCCGTTGATATATTCCCAAGCTGGTGACTCTTCAATATATGGAAGTTTTAAGAACTCTTCTAGAGTCGTGCTTTCTGTAACTGTAATTTTTCCTTGCGTCAACTCAATATTTTTCATAATCTGGAGTCACTTGGGAATTGTATATACAACTTAACAATTTTTCTGTATTTAGGTGGTTTGCATTTATCAATTTATAATTGTATATGATTAAATTATGTAATGTAGGTAGAAGGTAAAAATATGACAATTACTACCCACTTAAAGCAGCTCTATGAAACCGATGAGAATTTATGGTTAGAAGAAACTATTGAATTATTAAAACAAAAACAGTTTAACCAACTTGATTTAGAAAACTTAATTGAGGAATTAATCAGTTTGGGGAAAAGAGATTTAGCTAAAGCCAAAAGTCTTTTAAGGCAAATTATTATTCATATATTATTACTCCAATATTGGCAGATAGAATATGAGAGAAACTATCGTCATTGGATTGGAGAAATCAAAACCTTTAGATATGACTTAAATAATCATTTAACGACGAATTTAATAAACAAGTTACAGGATGATTTAGAGAATATTTATCAAAGTGCGGTTGATTTTGTGAAAATTAAAACCGATTTAAATATTTTTCTAGAAAAGTGCCCTTACACTCTTGTACAATTATTAGATGAAAATTATTTACCTTAAAGATATCAGTCTTATCTGATTTGTGTGAAATCAAAGCAGTGCTGAGAAGCGATCACAGTTTCACGAATAGTTATGATAATTGCCTTTTTCAAGGCCCCAAAAAAATAGATATAGATTTTAACGATGAACCTCTTATTGTTTGTTTCCGAAAGCTTTTTTTAGGATGTATTTTATCTAAAACTATTTTCAAAGCCTCAGCAGCTTCATCCTCTGTTCCTTGTTCATATCGAATTTGGTAATCAGATACCTCATCTGTCCAAGAACCTTTTATGTTTACCTTATTTATGCCAATCTCGGTTAGTTTCTTTTGTATTTCAGTAGCTTCTACTTTATAAAACTCACTATTAGGGCTTTCCGCTTTGTAGAAAATTTTAATCTCAAAATTTTTTAGTTTCTTTACTTGCGTCTGCAATTTATCAGTATTTGCAAAAATTGAACCTTGTGGAGATGGAATTGAGTTTTTTTGAGATGGAGTTGGAGTTAAAACTTCTGGAGAACGGCTCATATTTCTAATGAAACCCCAGGTAGTGAGTGTCAAAATTGCAATTATCACGCTTGATATAGACAGGGTACTTTTACTATAAACAGTTCTGGAATTAGAAGAATTACCAAAGAAATTTTTAGGTGCAGTAGAACTATCAACTTGCCTTTCAATAACTTCCTTCTGATATGGCTCAATATCTTCTTGTCTAAGTCCTAAAATTGCTCGCAAGTCTTCTAACTCAGACTGTACATAATCGTTCAAGGGATATTCATGTTTAACAGCTTCCGCAAATGCCTGTTGATATCGCTGTAAGTTTTCTAAACGCTCGTGATAAGGTCGGAGGACTTCAGTTTCAACTTCCCTGGCAATTTCCAGAGATAAACCTAACTGAGTTTGAAGTTTTTCCAGAATAGTACGCCCGACAGAAGAGATGGAACCGCGACTCGAATATCGTTCAACTTGCCTGCGGTATCTCAGCTTAGGATCAGTCACTTTCGCCTTTGCCAACACAATCTCAAAGCCCATATCCTTTAGTGTGATTAGCTTAGGGGTCATATTAGGTGCGGTTTCCTGTACCTTGCTGACAGCATACTCATGCAATTCCAGTACCGAAACAAAGCCATCCTCATTGCGATCGCCTGCTCCGGTTTCAATCCCCTCCACTAGATATCTGGTGTAAATCGATAAGTCTGATCCCTGCTGCTCAAAGGAATACTGAGTTGAACTGGAAGAAGTGAGTACCACCCGCCCTTCAGCCCCTAAGCTGTGCAAGTCAACCGAGCCATCATTTTTACCTAGTAATGCAGGATCAAATGCTCCGCTAAAGCAACAGTCTAAGATAATTGTCTGCCGTTTGGCACGGCTATTGTTCATAATTTCCTGAACAAAGTTTGCGGGTACAGCAGTTGACCGAATGAACTCCCCTTTGGGATTATTACGAGTGATCCGAGTTGCAAAATACAGCTTTCCACCATCATCCTTGATGCCGTGTCCAGAGAAAAATAGCAACACAAGATCGTCTTTGGCTCGACCCGAAAATAAGGTTTCAATCTCAGATTCCATTGTTTGTCGGTCAGGATTAGGAAGTGCTTTCACCTCATCAAATCCGCCCATTTCCGAATCTTTCAAAACCCGTTGCAACGCCTCAATATCTTTGACAGCGGCAGGTAAAGGATTTAGCCCCGGCTCATACTCACTGACCCCAATCAGTAACGCTACCTTTGCCATCTTTTCCTGTCTATGCTGCAATAAAATCTTGGGCTGCTTTGATGGCGGCTTCTAGTTCTTCCCGACTGTGGGCTTTCACTGTCAGCTTCTTGCCGTTGGCTTCCACCGACAGTTCAATAGTTTTACCACCAAGGCGATCGCCCAGAAATCCCACCAACTTTTTCGCATTGGCTATATTTACCTCAGCCATTAACATACCCACCAGAAACCCACCTAATGCTTTGTTGCCTTCTGGTGGGCTAGGATCAAGAACACGGCCAACTGCATCTACCTCGTCAATTTGCTTGAGTTCAGTAATTAGTCGTTGAACCTGCTCGTCCTTTTCTTCCGCGTCCAAGTCAGGGTCGTTGAAGGCGATCGTAAATTTAATGCTATTTGCTGTCATGCTGTACTAATAAAAGTTTAGTTAGTTTTTTTATAAAGACTGACAATTACATTTCTTTATACCAGTAAAAACCTTATTCTCTAATGAATATAACGAACATTTGTATAAATCTTCATAGAAAACAAATTTGTCTTTTTGGATATAAGTACGACAAACAACACTAGAGAGTTTCGAGGAGTTGAGCAACCTAAAAAAGACATACACGAGATATAACCAACAAAATAAAAAGCCCACTAATGTGGGCTTTCTAAATCAATTAAGTTATTGCTTTACTTAGCGTTTCGCCAACTTCTTCGACATCTTCCGCAGACGAATTGATTGGGGTGTAACTTCCACTAATTCATCAGGGCCGATGTATTCCAAAGCACGCTCTAGGCTCATGTCTATCGGTGCTTGCAGTTGCACTAATTCATCGCCACCAGCAGCCCGGTGGTTGGTCAACTGCTTGGTTTTACAGATATTCAATTCCAAATCTTGGGAACGATTGTGTTCTCCCACAATCATTCCTCTGTAAACCTTTGTGCCGGGAGTAATAAAGAATGCTCCTCTATCTTCGGCATTTCTCATGGCGTAGAAGGTAGAAACGCCTTCTTCAAAGGAGATTAAAACGCCTTTGTTACGGGCTTCAATATCGCCACTGATTTGACGGTAGTCTAAGAAGCTGTGGTTCATGATGCCTTCACCACGAGTCATCCGCATGAATTCACCCCGGAAACCAATCAATCCACGGGCGGGAATCACAAACTCTAGCTGGGTGCGATCGCCACTACCTGGTTGCATATCTTGCATTTCGCCTTTGCGTTGTCCCAGGCGTTCAATACAGCTACCCACACCATCAGCAGGAATGTCTAACACCAAGAGTTCGTAAGGTTCGCAAGGTTGACCGTTGATTTCGCGGTAAATTACCTGTGGCTGAGATACCTGAAACTCGAAACCTTCCCGGCGCATGGTTTCAATTAAGATACCCAGGTGGAGTTCTCCACGACCGGAAACGAGGAATTTATCAGGAGAATCGGTTTCTTCGACCCGCAAAGCAACGTTGGTTTCAAGTTCGCGGAATAGGCGATCGCGTATTTGTCTTGATGTCACCAACTTACCTTCTTGACCAGCAAAGGGCGAATCATTCACCCAGAAGGCCATTTGCAAGGTTGGTTCATCCACTTTAATTAGTGGTAAAGCTTGCGGTTCATTGGGGTCAGTAATCGTTTCCCCAATATAAGCATCAGCGAAACCAGCTACCGCGACAATATAACCTGCGGTTGCTTCTTCCATCTCTACGCGCTTCAGTCCATCGAAACCCATCAATTTGGTAATTTTGCCCTTGACAATAGTACCATTTTCTGTTACCAGCGCTGCTTGCTGCCCTGCGCGGATAGTACCGTTGTGGATTCTGCCAATCACAATCCGTCCCAGATATTCAGAATAATCTAGGGTTGTAACTTGCAATTGCAGAGGCTTATTGCTGTCGCCTACTGGTGGTGGAACGTGTTGCAGAATCGCATTAAACAGGGGTTGCATATCTACCGATTCTGCTTCCAAGCTTTCCTTAGCGAAACCTCCCATACCGGAGGCAAACAGATAGGTAAAATCACACTGGTCTTCATCTGCCCCTAATTCCAAGAACAGATCCAATACTTTATCGACAGCAACGTGGGGGTCAGTTTGACCACGGTCGATTTTGTTGATGATAACAATGGGGCGCAGCCCTTTTTCTAAAGCTTTTTTCAGAACAAAGCGCGTTTGGGGCATGGGGCCTTCATTGGCATCGACAATCAGAAGACATCCGTCAACCATGCCGAGTACACGTTCAACTTCACCACCAAAGTCAGCGTGTCCAGGAGTATCAACAATATTGATTAGTGTTTCTTTGTAGCGAACTGCTGTATTTTTGGACAGGATAGTAATACCCCGTTCCCGTTCTAGGGCGTTGGAGTCCATAACGCAATCCGGAACGTCTTCGCCTTCGCGGAAAATGCCGGATTGTTTGAGGAGTGCGTCAACCAGCGTGGTTTTGCCGTGGTCAACGTGGGCGATAATGGCGACGTTGCGAATTGGGAGCGTCATAGAAGCTTTTGGTGAACTCTAGAGGGGGTTTTTAGATTTACATTTGAATGCTAGGCTGTTTTAACAGAATTGGGAATGATCAGCAATTTCTGTAAAGAACCTTTAACAATTCTAGCGTAATCGTCACAATTGCGGTGAGGTTTGTCAAGGTTGCATAAGAGAGAAAGTTGGGCAGGGTGAATATTTACTTAGCGTTGAATTATTTACCCGATCTTAATTAGAAGATTTAACCGAATGTAGTTTAACAGTGGGTAAATGTCTGTTTAAAACCTCTAAGTACAGATTTGCATTAATTGGTAGCGGTTTTAAACCAGATGTACTTCTCTACGAGACGCTACGCGTAGCTTGCTTCCACGAAGTGGTACGCCTTTGCACAGGGTAGGGACGCTGGGGAAAGGTAAGCAGAGTTTTTCAAGAGGATTCGCTATAAACTTATGAAATTATGTACATTAAGATATATTTTCTTCTGTAAATTAGTCTACCTTGTGCGATAGTTGACATCAGCATTTTGGAGTTTTGAATCATAGCTTAGTTATAAGGACAGCAATTACAGAGTGATAAATATACAATTAAATAAAAAATAATCACGTGAAGTTGGATTTGGTTTTACGTATCTTGCAAAATACGAGTGTGTGCATTACCTTGCCATAAAAACTTTGGATTATAAAGTGCAATGCGACCCAATTTTGCTAAGTTTCAACAAGATTTTTTTAATAAGGCGATAAAACTAGCAAACATTTTACAGCAATTACAACAAGTGTCCATGTAGAAACGTTGCAGTACAGAGCTTATACGGAATTCAAGGTATAATTTAAAAATTAATAAACTGACAGCAATAAAATAATTATTATGATCTGCTGCCTAAACCCCAATTGCGAGAATCCCCAAAATCCTGATGGGACAAATTACTGCCTCAGTTGTGGGACACAGTTGCGATCGCTACTCAGAAATCGTTACCGCATTATCGCACCGCTAGGGAGAGGAGGGTTTGCACGCACATACGTAGCAGAGGATATAGACAAGCTAAATGAACGATGTGTTGTTAAGCAACTGGTTCTCAGTCAATTTTATGGCAGTCAAGGTACTCACGCACATCAAAAAGCAACTCAATTGTTTGAACGAGAGGCCAAACGTCTACAAGAATTAGGGGAACATCTACAAATTCCCAATTTGTATGGATATTTTAAAGAAGGTGAATATCTGTACTTAGTACAGCAGTTTATCGAAGGTCAAAATCTGTTGCAAGAGTTAAAACAACACGGTTTTTTTGATGAAGCTAAGATTCGATCTTTTTTGAATGATTTATTATCTGTGCTGGTCGCCATACATCAACAGCAAATAATTCATCGAGATATTAAGCCAGAAAATATTATTCGCCGCCAGAGTGATCATAAGTTAGTACTAATTGATTTTGGGGTTTCAAAGCAAAAGGCGGAAACTACAACTACTGCAATTGGGACAATTATTGGTTCATTAGGTTACGCACCAATTGAGCAAATGCAATTTGGTAAAGTTTTTCCTTCCAGTGATATGTATAGTTTAGGCGTAACTTGCTTTCATCTACTAACAAATATTTCTCCCTCGAATTTCTGGCTCAAACAAGGCTATGGTTGGACTTCTAGTTGGCGAAAGCATTTGACACAACCCATAAGTCAAGAATTAGAATTGATTCTGGATAAATTACTCCAAGAAAATCATGAGCAGCGTTATCAATCTGCACAGGCTGTCTTACAAGACTTGAATAATCTACCACCACTCAGGCATACATTACCTCCTACAGTTATTTCGCCTTCTCAACTATTAGAATCAGAAGCACAAGCTCAACAAAAAACAATTGGATATTTCCCAGAATTTTCTAATAATAAATTATTCTCTGGAGCCATAATTACAGGTTCAGGTAGTTCATTGTTAGCAATCGCACTGATTAGTTTTTTAGGGACTACTTGGATTAGCTCTGGATTGTGGCTGCTAATTTTAGGTGGGGTAATCTTAATTCAATCTCGTTCGCTTTTGGAAAAAAGTTATTTAATTGTGATTGCTATCATAGCAAATTCACTAATTGTCTTGACTTTCAAAAACTTGCTCACAAATAACCTTCTCCAATCTGGAGTGAATGGACTTTTGCTTGTAGTATTGCTAGTTTTTCTTGCAGGTCTTTTGACACTTATCATTGTGGGTATGTCAGAAATAATAAACAAACTTATTTCTAAATATTTTTAAAATTTAAGTATAGGTAAATTTTCCACTGTATATTGATTTTTAATAAGCTTTTTATAATTTGGAGTATTATTCATGACAAATAAAAAAGAGAACCTGAAGTTGCTTATTTCTTTGGGGCTGGCTGGAGTAATGGTAGCAGGTATTTTGTGGGTAATTAAGCAACTTTCTTCTAGTATCGTAATAACATCATCAAACAACCCCACATCTAGTTCAAGTGAAGTTAAGAATAAGCCTCCATTGATGAATCTGGGTACAAGAATTTTGTTGAAAGTGCAAACATACCCTGATAAAACAGATGGAGTTAAAGCTTTTGAGCAAAAAGATTTTACCACTGCTGTTCAAAAGTTTAGCGCTTCCTTAAAAAATAATCCTAATGACCCAGAAACTCTAATTTATTTAAATAACGCTAAAATTGCACGAGATAAGTATAGCGCTCTAAAAGTTGCTGTGATAGCATCAATTAATTTTGACTCTAATTTATCAGAAGAAATTTTGCGTGGTGTAGCTCAAGCTCAAAATGAAATTAATAACCAAGGAGGAATTGATGGTAAGAAGCTGCAAATTGTGATTGCCAGTGCTGAAAATAGAGAAGATTTTGCACGATTAGATAATGAATTATTTCAAGACAAAAGTATTGTGGCAGCAGTGGGAGTGAGACGTAATGCTGCAATTTATAATGAAAAGCACTTGGTGTTAGTCTTTCCTGTCGAGCGCCCAACTCAAGCCGAAAATCAAGAAAAGTTAGATAATAATGCAGTAAGTAGTGAGGCAGATAGTTCCACAACTAACTACTTATTTCATGTAAATCCGCTATATGATAATTTAGTAGATACTCATGCTCGCTACATTGCTCGACAGGGAAGAAATGTTGCTATTTGTGGCGATATTCGTAGCTCAAGAGATAATTCAGGTTCCTCATCTAATAAGATACTTGTAGAACAGTACACTCAAGCTCTCCAAAAATATGGAAGTAAGGTTATTAACACACCTTGCAATTTGGCAGACAAAGATTTGGACTATAAAGCTTTTGTAGATAAAGCTATAGAAACAGAAAACGCCAGTGCCTTTTTACTATTACCTTCAGTCAGAAATATATATTTTGCCACCAAAGTAGCACAAGAGGTTAAAGGCAGGAAACCTATCTTTGCTTCCGAAACTATGTACAGTTCAACAACTTTGCAAAATGGCACCGATCTCGAAGGAATGGTACTACCTGTGTATTGGCATCGTGATGCTAATAAAAATAATCCATTTGCAGAAAATGCCTTTAAGCTTTGGAATGCACGGGTAAATCAGAGAACAGCCGGAGCTTATGATGCACTCCAAGTAATTATCACTGGACTGAAACAAGATAACACCCGCGAAGGGTTGCAAAAGGTATTGTCTAATCGTGATTTTTCAACTTCTGGAGCCACAGGAATGATTAAGTTTTCGCCTTCAGGTGAGCGCCAAGGAGAAGCTTTACTAGTTAAAATCGAGCGTTGTGGGCGTTGTTCTTCTGGAAGTGATTATGATTTTGCCCTCTTGAATAAGAAGTAATTTTTTGATAGGAATTTTCATTCCAAAGATATAGATTGCTTCAAAATTAGCTAATCTGTTTATCTGTTCAATTTGGATGTAATACAGAATATCTGTTCCTAATTTAGAACTATAAATCGGGATGATCGCTTTAATTTTTATTTCTGTTGTGTAACGCTAAAGTTTTTTCTACCCAGAGTCATGAGAGCTATCACTCAAAAGAAAGAGGGAATCTCCCTAAGCTGTGTGTCAAGGTTATATCAGTAATAATTATGAACACTTTGCCGAGGAGAACTACGGATGGTAGCTACTTTAGATGATACGAAACGCAATGCTATTGCTGTGAAATTGGCAAGTATCAAAGCACTTCAACAGTTGGTTATCGAAAATGAACAATCGCTTTTGAGAGAAGGACTCGATGCCGAAATTGCTGATCGCATCAGAAATTTCCTCAAAGATGATGAAAAAAATCTTGGCGTTCTGGAAACTGTAATTGGTCAGTATGGCATTCAGGCTGAACCCAAAAAAAATGTTACACAATTCATTGAAAAAGCTCGCGAATTGTTCAAAGGTTCTGAGTTGAGCCTGTATGAAAAAGTATCTCAGCATGAATTGCTGAAACATCAACTAGTAATGAGTGGCTTGATAGTTCACAAGGCTGCTCAAAAAGTTGGTGCTGATGTGTTGTTAGCGATCGCACCTTTGAACACCATTAACTTTGAAAACCGCGCTCATCAAGAGCAACTCAAAGGTATTTTAGAAATTCTTGGTGTCCGCGAACTCACTGGACAAGATGCAGATCAAGGAATTTGGGCACGTGTTCAAGACGCTATGGCCGCCGTCAGTGGTGTAGTAGGTAGCGCTGTCACCCAAACCAGCGACAAAAAGGATCTGAATATTCAAGATGCCCTTCGCCTCGATCACAACAAAGTAAATACCTTGTTCACGGAATTACTACAAAGTAACAATCCACAAAAGATTCAAGAGTACTTTGGTCAAATTTACAAGGATTTAACTGCCCACGCTGAAGCTGAAGAGGAAGTAGTCTATCCAAGAGTACGTCCTTTCTACGGTCAAGATAACACCCAAGAACTGTTTGACGAGCAAGCTGAGATGAAGCGGGTGTTAAAGCAAATTAAGGCTATCAGCCCTTCTTCATCTGAATTCAAAGATCAAGTTAGACAGCTGATGGAAGCTGTTGGCGACCATATTCGTCAAGAAGAAAGCACAATGTTTGCTGCTATTCGTAACAACTTGAGCAGCGATCAAAGTGAGCAACTGGCTACTGAATTCAAAGCTGCTAAGACCCGAATTCAAGAGAAATTGGGTGTTGTTAGCGAATCGAATGTGTAGGATGCTTTCGAGCTTTCTATATCAGCTAAACAAGGTTAATTAAACAAAAACTCCCAGCGCTGATGTGCTGGGAGTTTTTGTTTAAAAATTTTGCTGACAGTATTTATAAGCGGTGTATGCCATAGTTACAACCCCAGTGATAATGGCAGATTCATCGACTTCAAATTGGGGATGGTGTAATGGGTGGTTAATGATTCTTTCTTTGTAGCCGACACCCAAACGAAACATGGAACCAGGGACGTGTTCCAAATACATAGAAAAATCTTCAGCACCAAGGGAAGGTTCGGGTAAGACTTGAACGCGATCGCTACTCCACGCTTCTTCTGCGGCTGATTGTAACAATTGTGTCAAGGCATAATCATTTTGAACACTGGGTACACCCTGGCGATAATTGACTTGATAGTTTGCTCCGTAGGTCTGGCAAACATTAGATACAATGTTTTCAATCCAGTTCGGGAGATGGGCGCGAGTTTCGGGATGGAGCGATCGCACGGTTCCCAATAATTGCACTTTATCAGCAATTATATTCGGCGCTCTGCCACCATTAATCTTCCCGATACTCAATACTACAGGACGCAAGGGGTTCTGCGTTCGGCTGATGGCTTGTTGCAATGCAGTAATAACTTGGCAAGCAATCCAAATTGCATCAATGGCCTCATGAGGACGCGCCCCGTGCCCAGATTCTCCCATAATTAGAATTTCTAAATCATCTGCGGCGGCTGTTAAAGCCCCGTAACGCACGCCAATCGATCCTGCGGGTATAGAAGGAAAAACATGAATCCCTAATACAGCCGAGACGTTTTTCATCGCCCCATCTTTCACCATCCAGCTTGCCCCTTGAGCAATTTCCTCGGCTGGTTGAAATAAAAACCGCACTTTCCCACCCAATTCCTCTGCCATCTGGGATAGAACCATTGCTGTTCCTAACCCCACGGTGGTATGAACATCGTGACCACAAGCGTGCATAACACCCTCTGCGCGAGAGGCATATTCCAAATTTGTGCCCTCTTGAATTGGCAAGGCATCCATATCGGTGCGAATTGCCAATAAACGGTCATTTTGACCAGTGCCTTGGAGTTCTCCAACTACGCCCGTTTTACCAACTCCCTCTTGTACGTGCAGACCACTGGAAGACAAAACACCAGCTACAAAGGCTGCTGTTTGGTACTCTTGACCACTGAGTTCTGGATGAGAGTGAATATGGCGGCGAATTTCAATCAAGCGAGGCGCTAGTTTTGCTGCTAAGTCTTTAATATGGGTAAGCATCAATCTCAATTAATCTACAAGCTTTTTTCCCATGATAAAGAACCATTAACAAACAAAATGCTTTTGCTATACCAGGATAGGTGAAGGGGCAAGGGGGCAGGGAGCAGGGGGTAGGGAGCAGAGGGAGATTAATTAATAACCAATGCCCCATTCCCTATTCCCCATTTATTTTGAATAACAGGTTGTGCCTGGAGTATTTTCGGGTTTGAACTCGTTACATTCTCTGGGATTTTGACGCTCTAAAGACCAACCATAGGGCTTATCGGAGGTGACGACACCATTGGCCATAGTTGTTAGTCGGAAGTTAGCCCCCCGAAAATTAGTAAACTGCAATTTAGCATCTTTTAAGTTTGCTGCTTCCAAATTGGCACTGATGAAACCGGCATAAGATAAATCAGCGTTTTCCAGGGATGCTGATTTCAAATTTGCTCCGGTTAAGGAAGCACCTATAAGATTGACCGAATTTAGAATCGCACCTTCTAAATTTGCACCGGTGAGGTCGGCATTGGTAAGATTAGCTTTAGATAATGTTGCACCACTCAAGTCAGCCCCTCGCAAATTTGCTCCAGTTAGATTCAGTTGAGTTAGGTCAGCACCATTCAAACTACACCTGGGACAGGCATTTGTTGCCTTCAACTGATCCAAATCTAGTTGATTTAACGCCAGGGCCTGCTCTGTAAACCCAAAACAAGCTAACAAAACGACGGTAGCAACAATCTTAAATTTCATATTTTTTACAGATATCTACAAAAATGACAAGTTACGCACATTGCGTACTGTCATACTTACATATACCGCTTCTCTAGGGAAGAACAGGGATGAAGCATTCATTAAGAAGCTGTAAAAATACTATAAATTCTAATGGTAATACTACCCAAACTGAAATATAGGCTATAGAATCGATTCGTAAGGAACTATACCGAACCTTTTATAGACTACCATATATGTGATCCCCCTAGCTCGATGAAAAATACGACTAGGGGGATCTTGTTTTTGGGCATTGGGAAGAGGACTTGGGGACAAGGGGAAAGACTTGTTTCAAGTTCTTACCTCTTGTCCCCTTGCCCCCTGCCTCCTGCCCCCTGCCTCCTTCACCGCCACCCTAAAAAGCGCAATCCAGGGACAATTAGGTAGTAACTCACTCCTAACCAGAAGCTGATAAAGAAGCCTACAGAACCAAAAAAAATCAGAGGTAACTGCAACTCTGACCAGGCTGGTTGACTAGAAAATTGGAAGATGGGAGGTGCTAATCCCAAAATAATCAAAACTGCGTATGCGATCGCACTACCAAAGGCAGCTAACACGGCGTACACTATGTGATGGCTGCGAAGACCTAAGCTCAATGTGAGTAGGCAAGCTGCTACTAAAATCACTGCCACTAAGCCTTCACCACTGTCTTTTGGTGTGATTAGTTGCAAAATGAACCAGCCGAAGCCATAGCTAATCATGCCCATCAGCGATGCTACTAAAAAGCGCCGTCGTTGACCAAAACACCCAGATACTGTCAGTCCCCAAGCGGTTCCCCAACCTGCGGCGATGAATACCAAAATATCTGCCCCGAAGACGGTTTGAGTATTTGGGATTAATTGGTTTAGCTGACTCGAAATAGATTCCACAACCCAACGCCCCAGGTTGGTGTGATATGCCAAAATAAAACCTGCGATCGCACCAAAAGAAGCGCCAACATAAGCCAAAATCATCGCCCAAATCGTCGCCAAACAAGCTTGGAAAATTTTGATGATTGTCTGAGCAATAAAAATAACGGTTTTAGTAACAGCTTGGCTAAAGTTCGCTAAAACTTGTTCAATAGCTTGGATTAGCAGTGTAAATCTCTGGGAAACTTGCGTTGAAGCTTGTTTAACCTGATCGCGTAGTTGAACAAATAATCCTGGCGGCGGTAATGGTTGAGAAATCTTCGCCAACCGTTTTTGAATCATAGCTGCATTTGCTGGACGCGATCGCACATCCTCCTGCACCATCTCATCGAGTAAATCTGCTAGTTGCGGGTTGACATTCGCCGCAGTACGCCAGCGCAATTTCCCTGTTTGTTGATCTTCCAACTCTAGCGGGTATTTGCCTGTTAGCAGTTCAATCACCGTTCGACCAAGGGCATAAAAATCGGCACTTGGCCCGACAATACTTCCACTCACTTGTTCTGGTGGACTGTAACCAGAAGAAAATAATCGGGTGGAACTAGACTGAGAACGCAGCTTGGAGGGGCTAAATTGCTTTGCCCCACCAAAATCAATTAGTACCAGGCGATCGCCTTCTATTTGCCCTTGAGGTAGGCTGACAGTGGGCGAAGATGTGCCCAGCATTAAATTAGAAGGTTTAATATCCCGATGAATAATCTGACGTTTGTGTAATTCTTGTAAAATCTCTACAGTTTGGGCAAACCAGTTTACAACCAAGTTCTCTGGACACCCTTGGGGAAACTTTTTTAATATCTCCTCTAAAGTCCGTCCATTGATTTTTTCCATTACCAGACAAGGTAGTTGGTGCGGCTTGGGGTTAAACAGTTGTACCTGAAAATACCCTTCAGCATCGACTGCGGGGACACCTGGATGCTGCAAACTAGATAAAACTGCCGCCTCTTGGGTAAATAATTCCAGTGCTTTTGGTGAATCCTCTACCAACACTTTCAGAACTTTCTCGGTTTGAGTTTTTTCATCCCAAACCGTGTAAATTTGAGCAAATCCTCCCGAACCTAATGGCTGAAGTGGAACATAGCGGTCTAACAACTCTAGCGGTGCGCCACAGCTGTTGCAGAATTTGTTTCCCCAAGGTTGGGGATAAGGACGTTGACAATCAGGATTTATGCAGTGAACCGCACTCTGAGTGATGTGGGACACAACCGCTACAATACAAAGGCTGACTTGATTTTAGCGTTTCTTGAGGTTTCCTGATTTTTAAATAGGCAAAAGGAAAACCCTCATAGAATCTATGAAGGTTTTCTTTTATAGCTATGTCAGCCCTTAATTACGAAAACTTCTCTTACTCTGTCTGTGCTTGGCGACTTCTTTGCGCTTGCGTTTTTCTAAGGGTGTTTCAAAATGACGATGCTTTCTCATGTCTGGAAAAATTCCAGCCTTGGAAACTTCTCGCTTAAATCGTCGTAAGGCTGATTCAATGTGTTCATTGTCACCGACAATTACTTGGGTCATTATTTCTCCTACTAAGTTGACTTAATCAGGCGGGAACATTACAAAAAAAAGACAGACTGTTGTTTGTCTGACCTTAAGACTATTGGTAAATTTTTTTTGTTTCCAAAGTTAGTAGCGTCCGCCGCGTCCGCCGCCACCGCCGTATCCTCCTCGGTTTCCACCAAAGGAACCTCTATCACCTCTATCTTCCTTGGGTTTAGCCTTATTTACTTTCAGGTCGCGACCCATCCACTCAGCACCGTCGAGAGCTTCAATGGCAGCTGTTTCTTCCGCTTCAGTTCCCATTTCCACAAAAGCAAAGCCTCGCGGACGACCTGTTTCACGGTCAGTAGGTACTTGTACTCGCTTTACAGTACCATATTCTGCAAAAATACCACTTAAATCTTCTTGTGTAACGTCATAAGAGAGGTTACCTACGTAAATTGACATCGATTCGCTCCAAAATCATCACTGTGTAGAGATTTTAATTTCTCTGAGAAGTCTGTAAATACTAAAAGGAAAAGCCTTTCAATACTAAAATCAAAGACGTCACTGAATTAACTCTCCTAAATATAGGATGACATAGGAGCCATCTCTCTGCATCCAGTAGATATTTAACCAGTGATACGATCGCATTTACGCGATCGCCTGCCCCAGCTACCCTAAGTACAGCCCAACACAAAAAAGGGTTGGAAATGGAAGAAGATAAATTCTGTAGGGTGATAAAGGAAATCAGACATACAGGGGCACATCTTTAGAATATCCGAATTGAATGTTTGACTGCATTAACCATGAAGCATTACTCCAAAATTTTAATACGAAAGCCAAAGTCAGGCAACAAATAAAGGCTATTTTGGCTTGTACTTTTTTGGATAACCCGCTAGGTATGGGGCCAATCTAAAATCTAAAATCCCAAATTGCTTGACCTTTCCAAGCTGTTTGCAAGTCGGCTTTGACAACTTGAGCAGCGTCTTCTTTCCCTAATGCCTGCAAAGTTGCCTGTAAGCCAAATAGAGAACGCCCATTATGGGGATACTTTTCTAGATCGGTACGAAAGACTTTCTCCGCCTCTTTATAATCACCCTTAGCCAAAAGCACAGCGCCCAAAGATTCCCGCGTGGGAAAGTACCAGTCTGGTGGTTCGACGTAATCGAGTGCATCTTCTGCTACTGTCGCTTTTTCTAGTAATTGAATTGCATATTCATAATCATTATTTTTTGTAGCAATTTTGGCATCGAGAACTTTTGAGGCAATGTCTAAAATGCGACTGGCGGGGCTGAATCCAATAGTTGCTTCGGTAGAAATTTCCTGCTTGGCGGTAAGTAATGCCCGACTTTCACTTGCTGCCTCTTCAAGTTTGCCTGTGGCAGCCATAGCCATACCACGAGCAAAATGCCAAAGTGCTGTAGTAGTAGGCAATTTAACATCGGGAGCAGGAGTTTTTAAGATGGCATCCCAGTCACTAAAGCGTGTCTGAATCAGCATTTTGCTACCCAGGAATCCCTCAAGCATTGGTAGATATGGGTTTATAGCAGTAGCATTTGCGACTAATTTATCTGCGGCTTGGAGAGCATCTTCATATTTTCCTGCCATGCTGCTGGCCACCATGAGAAAATGTACGTTGTGGTTGTAGTACATCATGGGGTAAGTACCCTGGACTTGATATTTTTTGATGTAAATATCATCTTGAGCGATCGCTTGCTCGTTTGCCTGCATTGCCCCTTCATAATCTCCCACACGAAAGTAAATATGGGAAGGCATGTGTACTAAGTGTCCTGCTGCTGGCGCTAGGGTTCCTAGTCTTTTGGCACTCACAAGGGCCCTTTCTGGGGAAGGCGAGGCTTCCACCGCATGGATATAGTAATGATTGGCCCCCGTATGATTCGGGTTACGCTTGAGAACAGATTCTAAAATAGCCACAATTTTTTCTGTATCTGGCTGTGGCTTACCATCTTTAGTCCAATGCTGCCACGGATGCAGATCCATCAAGCTTTCAGCATAAAGCGTTGCCGCATCTAAATCATCAGGATATAGCTCAACTAGGGTTGCCATTGCTTTTGCGTAGTCTACCGCTAGTTGATACAAGTCTGCACCAGGATCTTGGGAGTAACGTTTTGCTAAGGCGGCAATGTAGTCTCGTTCCTGGTTAGATGCTTTGGTGGAAAGTGCTAAAGCTTGCTGTACTGCTTGGTAAGCAGCTAATTCTCGATTGGGGTCGATTTCTAAGTTAATATTAGGGCCCAGAGCCAGAGCAATACCCCAATATGCGATCGCTAAATGCGGATCGAGTTTGGCTGCGTGTTGAAAAGAACGCACCGCCTCATCATGATTGAAAGCGTAAATTAAATTTAATCCCTGATCGAAAAACTCTTGCGCCTGAGCATTAGTAGTGGAAACTGGATGGTGGATTGCGCCAAGTCCAGATATTAAGGTGTAGGGTTGTCTTGCTTGAGCGATCGCCGCATTAGGAGCGATTAAAGAGAGTATAAGCACCCAAATTATAAATAAGTACTTCATTGTCTATATTGTTTTTCTTCAAGCTCTTTTTTTCTTAATATTCAAAAGCCACAGTTTTTCTAATGAAGCAATTTGCTGACTGAGAACAGCAGCACGGTGTTTCTTATAGATATTAAATCCTACAAACACAATCATTGGAATCAAAATAGAAAATCCGATGAAAATGTTAACAGATACATCAGTTTGTATCCGAGAATCTACATATTGGGAGTTAGAAGTTGGTTGAGTAGTAGAATTTGATTGCATAATAAATACCTTGATAAATAGAAATAAACGTAAATACTTGTTCCTGCTGTCTTTAGTGAGAAATTAGTTACAAGTTTTACTAGTGCGGTATGGCATAAATAACTATCCAGTTTAAAAGGTAACAAAAGTTTGTAAATCAAGCTTTCTTTCCTGCTGTCTCTTTGAAGTTCCGTACCCTGCGGGAAGCCGCAGAAAAATCTACAGAATTCTCTCTGCTTTCTTGCACTAGCTAAACTACTCTTCAGTTAAAATTTGAAAAATTATGTTTCTTTCTGCCTAAGATTTGTGACAACACCACTTTTTTGGAACGTTGAGTTTTGGGGGAAAGGAAAAGCTTAAAGGGGAAAAGCCTTATATATCAAGTCTTCCGCTCCTTTTCCCTTTAAGTAAGCAGTATTAGAATATTTTCTTATATCTCGACTATTTTGTTGTGCCAGATGTTTATAAGCGCTTAAAGTATAATAAATTACTTGTTAGTGCGGCAATACTGCTAACTTAAGTTGCGGTTTTCACATTCTGAGTATTTCTTAACCGCTAATTTAGGCTAGACATCTGCATCATTATCTAGCTAAAGTAGCAAATGATTTTATCTGAAGATAGAACCATAGAATAAATCCTTTCTATCTTTTGGATATTACTTGAATTCTTCAAGATGAATTTAACCTTTAAATAACTATGTACAATGGACACAAATATTCTTAATAGAAACATCGTCAGATAGAAGAATTAAAAATTGTCTAAAAGTAATATATAAACATTGCAACGCTTTCTTAGCAAGCAATAAATAATCACTAGTTAAGATAAGGAAAAAAGTATATGAGTATCGAAGATAGAGCAAAGGCTTTTGCAAAGAACGTCGAAGGAAAAGTACAAGAAGCAGTTGGTGAAGTAACTGGCAACCCTAACGATAAAGCTGAAGGTAAAGCTAAACAAGCTGAAGCCCAAGTTCGTCACACTGCTGAAAATATCAAAGATGAAGTAAAAAAGACTTTAGAATAGGCTGAACTTGATTTA
Source organism: Nostoc sp. FACHB-133 (assembly GCF_014698055.1). NCBI lineage: Bacteria > Bacillati > Cyanobacteriota > Cyanophyceae > Nostocales > Nostocaceae > Nostoc > Nostoc sp. FACHB-133. The sequence continues at coordinate 76,523 of NZ_JACJSH010000019.1, read as the reverse complement.
GGAAGAAGGTGTAGGCTCAATAATTATTTACTAAACCTTCTTCCTCTATTAAATCTGTTTTTAGCTTGGTTTTTAGGAATTTTTAAAATACCGATTTCACAATACATTTTGCAACCTCTCATAGATTTTCAAAAGGTGTCGATTCATGATTAATCTTTTGTTTACCTATCTTTTAACAGACATTCCTTTAACATCACAAGGTAATTCTAGTTATTCTATTGTGCTGACAGCATTATTAGGATTGGGCTTTATCGCTTCTGTTACTCTAGGGTCAATTGCTTGGTACAATTCCAAACGTCCTGTAGGTTGGGAAGAGAAAGAACGTCCCAATGTTGTTCCAGAAATTGATAAGTAATAATTTTTTGCCTGACTCCTCCCATCTTTTAGTGTTCACGGTTTTTGTCTGTGAACACTATTTTTTATTCTAAAATTTCCTCACTTTTAATTGTCGGCTGCTACAGGTAGACGAATAGTAAATGTACTACCTTGCCCTGGCTCAGATGTTACATCAATTGTTCCTTGATGTGCTTCGATAATACAGCGAGATAGATATAGTCCCAAACCGCTACCAGATCGCTGGTGTTTACCTTGGCGAAATCGCTCAAATAATATTGCCTGGTCTTGTTTAGAAATTCCCGGCCCCGTATCTTGGATATCAATAGTCACATCTGTTGGAGTGAGATGGCAGTGAATATCTACAGAACCTTTGTCTGTAAATTTGATAGCATTGCCAATAATATTTGTTAAAACTCGCCGCAGTTCTAAGCGATCGCCCATGACGGTGCTTGCAGTTTCATCTCGCTCTATATTTACAACTAATCCTTTTTCTTCAGCTAAGGGAGTTAATTCTTGGGAAACTTCACTAACTAGTTCTTCAATATTGCAGGGAGAAATTTTTAAGGTTTTACAGCCCGCTTCATGACGATAAACTTCTAGCAAGGTATTTACCATTTCCAGCAGGTCTTGATTACTGCCAATCATGGTATCAATGATTTCTTGCAATTGTGGCGAAACTTCGCAAAACCTGCCTTCCAGCAATAATTTTAAGACGCGGTTGGAGGCTACTAGCGGTATACGTAAATCGTGAGTAAAACGCGAGACAAAATCTGCCCGCAGGTTAGCCATCTGATCTCGTTCGTCGATGCTATGCTTGAGGCGCAAGAGCGATCGCACTCGCGCATGTAGTTCATCAGGATCGAATGGTTTACGAATAAAGTCATCTGCACCAGCATCGAGTCCTTCCACAACGCTAGACTCATAGTGAGCCGTTAGCAGCAGAATAGGGATAAATGGCAACGCCGGATTCTGTCGGATGCGTCGAGTAAATTCATAGCCATCTATCTCTGGCATCATCACATCTAAGAGAATGATGTCTGGTGGTGACTCCTCAACCATAGCCAGAGCGATTTTGCTGTCTTCCACCAAGCTAATTTCATAGCCCTCATCTTCTAGGACTGCTTCTAAGACCAGTAGATTGTCAAAAACATCATCGACAGCGAGAATTTTATCTTTTTTGACACTTTTAGTTAAAGACATGGCTGAATAAAAAAAAGAAGTGCTTGGCTATCCCTTGCAAATCTAGTAATAGCTTACTTTACCAGCGCTGAAATTATTAAGGATTCACATTTTCCTTTAAAATTTCCCGAATTGAGTATCTTGTCTTCTAAGTAAAAATACTGTTTCAAGACACAAATATAGCATTGATTAGTTTAATATTAGTAGTCCCTACTGAGTAGATTATTCGTTTACTTCTCCAAACAATATTTGTGTCTGGATCTTAGGTTAAGGTCGCTTAATCTATTGTATTTACGTTATCATAGCCACTGCAAGGGCAATTATTTAATAGTTATCGGCTCTTTATTGCTAGCGGATTTTCAGCGAAAAATTGTCCAACATAAAACATCTATCATCTGGTGAATGTATAAAAATGTTTTTTGATTGAATTATATTCCCAGATGGAAACTCTTGCCTGAGAAAAACTTCCAAGATAAAGTTATTTATGTCTAATGGTAGATGAAGTTCAGGAAAAATACCAAAAGCATTGCTTTTTGTATAAGATACCGAATAGAAGAACGAAATTATTTTAATCTGTACTCTAGATAGATAGCAGTAAAATTAAGCAACTATGAGTGAAATCAAGATCCTCGTGATCGAAGATCACAACCTTACGAGAATCGGCTTACGGTCTGCCTTACAAACCCAGCCAGAGTTTAACATTGTTGGTGAAGCAGCTAATGCAGCCGACGGCATCAAGCTTCTAAAAACTCTCAAGCCTGATGTTGCCACTATTGACATCGGTTTGCCTGACATGGATGGTATTGAGCTAACACGCACATTTAGGCAATATCAAGCAGAGAATGAAGATTACACCACAAAGCTGCTAATTTTAACGATGCAGAATAGCGAGCAGGCAGTTTTGGCCGCTTTTGCAGCAGGTGCAGATTCTTATTGCATGAAGGATATCGAAACTGAGAAACTAGTTGAGGCTGTGCAAACGACTTATGCAGGTAGCTCATGGATTGATCCTGCGATCGCAGACCTTGTACTACAACAAATACGTCAAGATTTTCCCGATGGTAGCAAAGGGGCATCTGGAAAAAGAGTTTTGATTGAAGGTATTGATCCAGATGTTGAGAAAAGTATAGTTAGCTATCCCTTAACTCACCGGGAGATGGATGTTTTAGAGTTGATTGTCGCCGGGTGTGACAATGCAGAAATTGCTAAAAGGCTATATTTAACAGTCGGTACTGTAAAAACTCATGTTCGAGGTATTCTCAATAAACTCTGTGTTGCTGACCGTACCCAGGCTGCTGTCCGTGCTTTGCGGGCTGGATTAGTACCGTGAGCAACTCAAAATCTTTCTTCCCCAGTCGCCATTTTCAAGTCAATTGTCTTTGAGTCAAAGCGGTTAACTGGGACAAATATTTATGGTTAACTGGGATAAATACTTATGAAGAAATTGTTACAAAGTTTAGTACAATGACATCATCCCAAATAAGTATTTTTTCTCATATACATGATAGCGGATCAATTTCCCTGGCTTACCGCGATTGTCTTGCTGCCACTCGTTGCTTCCTTGCTTATCCCTGCGCTGCCAGATAAAGATGGCAAGCTCGTGCGGTGGTATGCACTGGGTGTAGGTATTGCAGACTTTGCCTTGATGTGTTACGCCTTTTGGAAACATTACGATGCCAGCAGTGCTAGTTTTCAATTGGTAGAAAGTTATGCCTGGATGCCTCAGTTGGGTCTGAACTGGGCGGTATCAGTCGATGGACTATCAGTACCACTTGTGCTACTAGCAGGATTTGTCACCACACTCTCGATGTTTTCGGCTTGGCAAGTTGATCACCGTCCTCGCCTCTTCTATTTTTTGATGCTGGTGCTGTATTCTGCACAAGTAGGGGTGTTCGTTGCCAAAGACTTGCTGCTATTTTTCATTATGTGGGAAGTAGAGCTGATTCCCGTCTACCTACTAGTCTGCATTTGGGGTGGACAAAGACGGCGTTATGCGGCTACGAAATTTTTGTTATATACCGCAGCTGCTTCTATATTTATTTTGGTCGCAGCCTTGGCAATGGGGTTATACGGCGGCGGTGATATGACATTTGATATAACTGCCCTTGCAAGTAAAGAATATCCCCTTGGTCTACAACTGCTACTTTATGCAGGGTTGTTGATTGCATTTGGTGTCAAGCTTGCTGTTTTCCCGATGCACACCTGGTTGCCTGATGCCCACGGCGAAGCATCTTCTCCTGTATCGATGATTTTGGCTGGTGTATTGCTAAAGATGGGTGGATATGGACTAATTCGCCTGAATCTTGAGCTACTCCCCGATGCACACATTTACTTTGCGCCAGTTCTAGCCATTCTGGGTGTTGTCAACATTATCTATGGTGCATTAAACTCCTTTGCTCAGACGAATATGAAGCGGCGTTTGGCTTATTCGTCGATTTCTCACATGGGGTTTGTGCTGCTTGGGATTGCGTCGTTCACTGATTTGGGAATCAACGGTGCGATGTTGCAGATGATTTCGCATGGTTTAATTGCATCAGTGCTGTTCTTCTTAGCTGGAGTTACTTACGATCGCACCCACACAATGGTAATGAAAGATATGGGCGGTATTGGTCAAGCCATGCCCAAAGTCTTTGCCCTGTTTACAATTGGAGCGATGGCATCTCTAGCACTTCCTGGTATGAGCGGCTTTGCTGGCGAACTATCGGTATTTGTTGGTATGACAAGCAGTGACGTTTACAGTTCAACTTTCTGCACAGTCACGGTTTTCCTAGCCGCAGTTGGAGTCATCCTTACACCTATCTATCTACTTTCCATGCTGCGAGAGGTATTTTATGGTGACGGTGCAGCACTCATCTGCGACATTAATAATGCAGGCTTGGAAAATCAAGAAGATGAGGGAACAGTTTGTTTTGGTACAGACTGCCTCGTGCCAGAAGATGCAGTCTACGAGGATGCTAGGCCCCGTGAGGTGTTTATTGCTGCCTGTTTTCTGCTGATGATTATTGGTATTGGTTTCTATCCCAAGATGGCGATGCAAATGTACGATGTGAAGACTGTTGCAGTCAATGCTAATCTTCGCCAGTCTTATGCCATAGTCTCGCAAACAAATCCTCAGATTTATGCTCAGGGTTTATTGGTTCCGCCAGTTTCCAAGGTTGAGGTAGCGCCCGTTTTGGGAACTTTGAAGTAAGCTTTTTGACCGATAGACTTGTCGAGGAAGAGGCAGGGGGCAGGGGACAAGGGGGAATTATACCGAACAAGTCTCTCCGTCTCCCACCTCTTCCTTGTCTCTTTTTCATGCCCTTTTCCCTCTGCTCCCTGCCCCCTGCTCCCTTGCCTCTTTATTCAACCAGCTAACTTGTTTAAATGAGTTTCCCCAGAATTTTGTGGGCATCAAATTAATATTGCTCGCTCTACTGTAATATCAACGTTGTAACATAGCGTAATTTCACTAAACAATGCCACTGCAAGCCCAAATAAAAAACTTCAGGAAACGTTGGTTTCCTCGGATTCTCAAACGAATTTTAATTGTGCTGTTAGTGCTGGGGCTATTGTTAGTGGGATTCGCCACCTACACTGTACGCCAATCCTTTCCGCAAGAGAGTGGCATAATTCAACTACCTCAACTCAAAGCTGAAGTAACCGTCCAGCGCGATAAATGGGGAATTCCCCACATTTATGCTGCCAACTCTCACGATTTATTTATGGCGCAAGGTTACATCCACGCCCAAGACCGTTTTTGGCAAATGGATTTTTGGCGACACATCGGTTCTGGGCGACTCTCAGAAATGTTTGGTTCCTCTCAGGTTGACACTGATAGATATCTGCGGACAATGGGTTGGGCGAGGGTAGCGCAGCAAGAAATTCAAGAAATTAATGCAGAGATGAAGGCATACCTGGAAGCATACTCAGATGGTGTCAATGCTTATCTGAAAGAGCATCAAGGTAACGCCCTGAGTCTAGAATACGCTGTGCTAAAATTCCTCAATCCTGGGTATAAGCCAGAACCTTGGCAAATATTGCATTCTCTGACTTGGGGGAAAGTGATGGCTTACGATTTGGGTACAAATTTTCAGAGTGAAGTTGAACGTGCCATACTACTTAAAACCCTTACTCCCACTCAAATAGAGGAACTTTATCCACCTTATCCTCAAGACTTGCCAGCGATTTTACCTGAGTTCCAAAAAGGCAAAACAGGAGAGGATGAAAATTCTGACGAGACACAATTCACCGCCTTTGGTATTGAGGAGTTAATAGAGTCAATTACCAAGCCGATGATGGCTTTGGAACAACTCATAGGGACTACGGGAATAGGCATTGGTTCCAATAACTAGGTGATATCCGGTGAGCTTACGGATACAGGTAAGCCAATTTTGGCAAATGACCCACACTTAGGTGTGCAAATACCCTCTATATGGTACGAGGTTGGTTTGCACTGCATATCTAAGAGTGCAGAATGTCCATACAACGTTACAGGCTTTTCCTTTGCGGGAATGATTGGGGTAATTATCGGTCATAGCGATCGCATTGCCTGGGGTGTAACTAATGTACTATCTGATGTGATGGATTTATACATCGAGAAAATCAATCCCAAAAATCCCAATCAGTATGAGGTAAATGGGAAATGGGTTGATATGAAACTCGTGCAAGAGACGATTCAAGTTGCGGGGAGTCAGCCGCTTGTACAAACGGTACGCTATACCCGACATGGGCCGATTCTCTCTGATGTTTCACCCAATCTGAAGGATTTCCAGGCAAGTCAGCTTTTAGAAATACCGCAAAACTACGCCGTAGCCTTGCGCTGGACAGCCCTAGAACCTTCCAAATTAGGGTATGCCATTCCCCAAATCAATCGCGCCCAAAACTGGCAAGAATTTCGCACTGCTGCTAGTAATTATGATGTCCCGGCTCAAAATTTGGTCTACGCTGACGTTGATGGCAATATTGGCTACCAAATGCCTGGTAAGTTCCCCATCCGAGCTAAGGGAAATGGGCGTTATCCCGTTCCTGGTTGGACAGATGCTTATGAATGGCAAGGCTATATTGACTTTGAGAAGTTACCCAAAAGTTTCAATCCGTCTCAAGGCTATATTGCTACTGCCAATAATTTAGCGATGCGTAAATATCCTTATTTAATTACCGCAGATTGGGTTTATGGCTATCGGGCACAGCGCATCGTTGAGATGATTTCACAAAAAACCGAACCGATTTCCCTAGAAGATGTGCAGCAGATACAGGGTGACGATCGCAATCTCAATGCACAAACATTAGTACCGCTACTGCAATCTATCACAGTTGATACCCCTCGCTTGCAAGCAGCCCAAAAACTTTTGCAAGATTGGAATTTGCAGTTGGGAATGACATCATCGGCTGCTGCCTTGTTTGAAGTATTCTGGAAACACTTGCTAAGAGACACGTTTCACGATCAGTTACCTGAGAGATACTTTCCCAATGGAGGCGATCGCTGGTATGCTGTAGTAGCAAATTTGGTAAAACAGCCCAATAGTTCTTGGTGGGATAATCGCAACACCCCAAAAGTTGAGAACCGAGACGAAATCTTGCGGCAATCCTTTACAGAAGCCGTGAATGAACTAGAACGGATTCAAAGCAAAGATCCGAAAAGCTGGAATTGGGGCAAACTACATACTGTTACTTTCCGTAATGCCACTTTAGGTAAATCTGGAGTTGCACCGATTGAAGCTTTATTTAATCGTGGTGCATTTGCGACGGCTGGTAACGGCGAAACAGTGAATGCTAACCGATGGAGAGCAAATAAATCCTTTGAGGTGACAGATATTCCTTCCCTGCGGATGATCGTAGATTTGGGAAATTTGGATAACTCAGTTGCAATTCATACACCCGGACAATCAGGCCATGCTTTCCATAACCACTACAACGATATGGTTGACTCTTGGCGCAATATTGAATATCACCAGATGTTGTCGCAACAAAAGAATGTCACAGATAACACTGCTGCGACATTGAAGTTAATTCCCAAATTGGAAGAATAAAGTGCAACTCTAATAGAGAATGTTAAATTTTGCTACTTAAGTGTAATTACATACACGTTGTTGAAAAAATAAAGTATAAAGTAACAGGGCAACAGAAATCAAGATTATTTTTAGAAAAAACTATTTTCATTCGCCATCTATATTCTGCTGCCCAACTTTCCCAAAACATAGTTGGAGATAATAGGATTTATGCAACGCGTATTTAAACAAAGTTTTATGTTTTCAGTCACTACCGCGATCGCATTATTATTTGCAGGGTGTGGAGAAAGTAAAGTTGCCCAATGTAACAAAGTCATCAAGGTTGCTAATCAAGCATCTACTCTCGGTCAGGAATTTGGTAAAAATCCCAATCCGGCAAAAGGTTCTAAAGCTTTAACTGAACTAGCTGGTAAGATAGATCCACTTACCCAAGAGATGAAAACCCTCGAAATTAAAGATGAAAAGTTGCAAGGTTTTCAAGGGCGCTTTATCACACTCTATCAGAATATCAGCAAGGAATTGAATAATGCCGCAGGAGCTATAGATAAAAAGAATCTACCAGCAGCAAAGGGTTTTTTGGTATCTCTGAAAAAAAGTAGTACCGAAGAAAGTTCAATAGTTAACGAAATTAATAGCTACTGTTCTGCTAAATAATCAATTCTGCATGGAATCTTGATTACAAAAATAGTGCTTAAATAGTCGGTCGATAACCACCAAAAACCGCAAAGCTAAAATTTTTGTACCAGCAATCTACATTTTTAAACCCAGCCGCTTCTAGCCAGTGAAGTTGAATCTCAAGGGTTGCCATGCGATCGTATTCCATGCGTTTTTGTGCAGCTTTAAAATCTTCTTCTGAGATACCCTTAGCATGGATAGAATCTAACCACTGTTGACGATAAAGTTCTTCTAAATCAGGGGTTTTGCCGAGAACTTGGTCGGCGTTGACAAATATCCCTCCAGGATTGAGGATATTATAAATCCGTTGATAAAGAAGTTCTTTGTCAAAATCAGAAAGATGATGAATAGATAGGGCAGAGATTATCACGTCATAGGAATCACCCAAATCAGCCTTAATGTAGTCACCAATTAAGATTTTGGGAGATTTACCCATTTTGCTAAATCTCAACTTAGCTTTCTCTAACATCTCAGGGGCTAAATCTAGTAAGGTGAACTCTGCATTTGGGAAAACAGATTGCACCATACCTGAGTAAAGTCCAGTACCAGCACCCAAATCTAGAACCTTTATCGGTGCGGTGCGTAGGCGTAGCCCGTCGTAGACATCGCTTGGGATGATTTCAACAGCTGTTTTGTAAAAGTCATCAAAACAGGGAATTAGAATCCGACGTAAGCTATCGTAATCTACTGCGGCAGTATTAAAAGCTTCTTGAATATTCATTTTTTAATTTTTAATATTGGTAGAACTTTTTGTTTTAACAACTCAATTAAAGTTGGTTCCATATACTCATATTCATCTGGTATATCTAAACAGATAATTTTTTTATCTTTAAGAAAGGGCTGAAAATTTTTTGATAGCTTGCTTTTATGAGGTTTTCCATCACAAATATCATATCAGCCCATCGAATAGCTTCAGTTGATAATGGTACTTCGTCTTAAGTAACTTCATCAAGGATTTTTGTCTTCGGCTTTCTCTATCAACCTCAAACAAGCATGAATTGTTGCTAAATAATAATAAAACATCCAGCTATACCAAATACCTTTATCAAAATTGGTCTTCTGTTGTTCGTTATGATGGCGGACACCAAAGTTATTAGCGAGATTAAACAAGTCTCCCTCGTCCTTAGAAGTGATTACCTGCTTAATTTTGGATCTCAGAAACTCTAATACATCTACTAAGTCTCTGATAGCGTCACGCCTGTCATTAAGAGATGAACGATATCGCCTAAATTTGAGAATAGCTGTTTCTACTCTTTTTTCAACATTTTCTGGATCGTAACTAGGTAAATCTGCCTCAAAAAGTAAATCTAGCCCTTGTTCTGCTAGTTCTAAAATTTCACCATTTTCAGAGAGTTCATAACCATCTTTATAGTCGCAAATAATATCATTTATTTTATCTCTAAATTCTTTCTGACCACCTTTCTTATCAAATGTATGATAGTGCCAACCACAATTAGCAAAACTGTGATGGAAACCATCAATAGGCTTTGATATCCAGTCATGTAATAATTCAATCACATCGAAGAAATCGTCTTCACTATAATTTACGCACTTGTCTTGGATCTGCCATAAGTTAGGCTTTCGCAAAGTTCTAAACATTTGAGCTTCAATATCACCTCCTAATTTACCTGGTACTTCTCCCTCGTCTACGCATTCATAACCGAAAGCCTCTTGAAAATAATCGTTTGATCTAAACTCCAAATATATATCTCGAAATAAACGACAAAGCATGGGTAAATCGAAGCGAACCGCGTCTGGATTTTTGCCTGTACGTGTAGAATAGTATCGTCGATTAACCATATTATTTTTTGGATAAATGCGCCTAGTAGTGATTAAAAGATTGGTTTGCTGGGAACAAATAACGCCTCATATCATAGCTAATACTTAAATCTATCGTCTAGTGAAGTGAGGAGTTAAACCATTGAGTCTACAGTCTTATAAGATGAAATACAGCACATTTTTTCACAAATTTTAATTTATTAGGTTTGCCTAAAGTGCATTGAGCAAAGAGAAATGATAGCACTACTAAAGTTATCCAATCTTTTTAATATTGAATGTAAAGCGATCGCTTACAATACACTCAAATAAGTTTGCTCAGAATTCATCGGCAAAATCCGCAACTTCCGATTTTTAAGGTCTGGTTCTAATCCTAAAACTTCCATTGGCGTTACACCCAAAAGGGCATAAGGTACTTCTGTGAGTTCCAGACAATCAAAGGTTCCTTGACGTTCTCCAATACTTAGTTCTACATCGCGAAAAATTCGCCCCTGCTGCACTCCAGCAGCAGTCTCTACCTGGGCTTCTCCACCTTGGACTAAACCTAGTTGACTAATAATGCTAGCAGGTAAACACAGCAAAGTCGCACCCGTATCAACTAAAACATTATCCAGAGTATAAGAGCGAACTTCCCCCAAAGAAATAAAGCCTCGTTGAGCCAAAACTTGATCAATTCGATTCGTGACAGTAAGGGTAACTATTACTTGCCCCATTTGCTTACCCTGAAGATTTGGTAGTATCAACTTACCCATTTCAGCAAACTCCTGAAAACAAAATATTTTTGAGAGATGCCTTAAAATACAAAGACGCAAAAACGCCTCTGCGCCTCTGCGTCTCTGCATGAGATATTCTCTACTTACACCATCTCTGATGATGCCTGCATCATCTGCTGCGGCTGCGGTTGGAACATAAACAACGAGTAAACCACATCTCGGCGGATGTTGACCATCATATCCAAGAAGAGTTCGTAACCCTCGCTCTTATACTCAATCAGTGGATCTTTTTGACCGTAACCGCGTAATCCCACTGATTCGCGCAAGGCATCCATTTGTTGCAGGTGTTCCCGCCACAGGGTATCAATGCGTTGCAAGATAAAGAAACGTTCAGCTTGGCGCATCAGTCCGGGTTGAACTTGGTCAATTTGCGCTTCTTTGAGGTCGTAAGCAATTCGCACCTGTTCATGGAGGAAGGCTTTAATCTCGCCGACTGTCATATCTTCTAATTGATTTGGCTGCAAGTCTGCTAACAGATAGACGAATTCTTTGACTTTCTCAACCAACTTTTCTAACTCCCACTCTTCGGAGGGTAAGTCTATGTTGATGTAGTAATCAACGATGTCATCCATCGTTTTTTCAGCGTACTTGATTACCTGTTCTTTCAAATCTTGACCTTCTAACACCCGGCGGCGTTCAGCGTAAATAGCACGACGTTGATTGTTCATCACCTCGTCATACTCAAATACCTGCTTACGGATGTCGTAGTAGTAGGTTTCGACTTTTTTCTGTGCGCCTTCCAAACTGCGGGTAAGCATCCCAGATTCGATGGGCATATCTTCTTCCACTTGGAAGGCGTTCATTAACCCAGCAACGCGATCGCCACCAAAAATCCGCAGTAGGTTATCCTCTAAGCTGAGGAAGAATCTCGTGGTTCCAGGGTCGCCTTGTCTACCTGCACGTCCGCGCAACTGGTTATCAATCCGCCGCGATTCGTGGCGTTCTGTACCAATTACGTGCAAACCACCGATTCCCACTACCTCATCATGTTCGCGGGTAGTAAATTGTTCGTATTCCTGTTTAACGCGGTTGTAAGCTTCCCGCAATTTCAGAATCACAGGGTCGTCGATGGGAGCTTTTTCGGCAGCCACAGCTACCTTGTCTTCAGCTTCCAGTTCCGGTAAACTGCGATCGCCATACTCTCGTACTGCAATTTCTACTGCATCTTTAAGTAGTTTCTCTGTTTCTTTTGTCAATTGGGTGGGGAAAATTTCTGGTGAAGCCCGCCAAGTTTTGACTTTTTTGCCAGGGACAAAGCCTTGACCACCACCGTGTCCTGTAGGCAATCCGGCTGGTCTTTGAACGCCAAAGCTATCTTCATCTTCTGGCATGACGATGCGGGGCATAAAGTATTCCCGCAGCTTCAAACGTGCCATATATTCGGAGTTACCACCCAAGATGATGTCTGTACCTCTACCAGCCATGTTAGTAGCGATAGTAACAGCACCTTTGCGTCCAGCTTGAGCGACGATTTCCGCTTCACGCTCGACATTCTCCGGTCTGGCGTTGAGTAATTCGTGGGGAATCTCTAGCTGTTTCAGCAATCGGCTGAGAAGTTCGGATTTTTCTACACTAGTGGTTCCCACTAATACAGGTCTGCCGAGTTCGTGCATTTCCGCACATTCTTTGGCGATCGCACCCCACTTGCCCGGTTCTGTCTTAAAGACCATATCAGACAAGTCTTCGCGTCTTCTGTCACGGTTGGTAGGAATTACCGCAACTTCCAGTTTGTAAATTTTTTCAAATTCTGGTTCTTCCGTTTTTGCTGTTCCGGTCATTCCACCCAATTTTGGATACAGCAAGAAAAGATTTTGATAAGTAATTGTCGCTAGAGTTTGAGTTTCTGGCTGAATCTCTTCGTGTTCTTTAGCTTCAATAGCCTGGTGTAGACCATCACTCCAACGCCGTCCAGGTAATACCCGACCGGTAAATTCATCTACAATTACTACTTCCCCATTGCGGACGATGTAATTTACATCCTTGAGGAAAAGTTCTTTAGCTTTAATCGCATTGAAAACGAAGTGTGCCCAAGGATCTTCTGGGTCAAATAAATCTGTGACTCCCAAAAGATTTTCGGCTTCCGCAAAGCCTTCATCTGTCAATAGCACGTTACGAGCTTTTTCATCTACATCATAATGCTCGTCTTTTTTGAGCGTGAATGCTATTTCAGCAGCTTGCAGATACTTTTCTGTAGGTCTTTCCACCTGCCCAGAAATAATCAGAGGTGTCCGCGCCTCATCAATTAAAATTGAGTCTACCTCGTCAATTACGCAATAATTGAACGGACGTTGCACCACATCTGCCATCGATGTCGCCATGTTATCCCGCAGGTAGTCAAAGCCGACCTCGCTGTTGGTGACATAAGTGATATCGCAATCGTAGTTTTTCTGGCGTTCACTGGGAGTCATGCTTGACTGGATTAGCCCCACACTCAACCCCAAGAACCGATGCACCTGTCCCATCCATTCAGCATCCCGACGAGCTAGGTAATCGTTCACGGTGATCACATGTACACCTTTACCAGTCAGGGCATTTAAATAACTTGGTAAGGTTGCTACGAGTGTTTTACCCTCACCAGTTTTCATTTCGGCAATTTGCCCTACGTGCAAAATGATACCGCCAAGGAGTTGGACATCAAAGTGCCGCAAGCCTAACACTCGCCGTCCTGCTTCCCGAACAACGGCGTAAGCTTCTGGCAAAAGGTCATCCAGGGCTTCACCTTTGGCGAGTCGTTGTTTAAATTCGACGGTTTTACCTTTTAGCTCCTCATCGGAAAGAACCTTAATTTCTTCCTCTAAAAGGTTAATTTCAGTAACAGAAGGTTGGTATTTTTTAAGCTTACGAGCGTTGGGGTCGCCCAACAAAAGTTTTAGCATGGCAGATTATAGAACTGAATCAAGGGGGATGGGGATTAAAGGTTCGGCATTGATTATAAACATTTAACCCAACCCAACCGTCTTGGTTGTGGATGGGTGTCAAATGAGAATTACCTCAAAAACAGGAGAAAAACTAGCCAATCATTTAGTAAACTGATTGGTTTTAACTCTTATCTTATATTTAGTCTTTCTTCATAGTATCATTTTGCCCCCAGATGGGGCCAGAGAAGGAGTGGGGGAATAGAGTTATGAGTTATAAGTTATGAATTTTTTCAACTCCTAACTTTTGTAGAGACACGATTAATCGCGTCTCTACTCCTCACTTCCATTCTGCTGTCAGGCGGCGGAAATTGTAGTCGCTAGCGCTGGGATGACAGCTGACACAGCTGCCAACCTGGACGGGACGTGGTAACTTAACTCCTGGATGTAAAGCTTTGAAATAACGCGAGTTACTGAGGCGATAGGGTGTTTCTTCGTCGTCTCGCTGCACACGCGAGAAAGTTAAAAGATATTTCCACACCAAAATGCGCGGCGGATCGACCAAAGGCTGTAGTTGTGCGCCGTAGTGCTGCGAGTCTTGCAGGAGATTTTTCCAAGTTTGGGTGGGTAAAACGGCTGGTGGTAAAGCAATGTGGCAGGTGGAGCAGTTTTCCAAATACAGCTCTTGCCCCAGTTGGTACTGGGCGGGTACTACGTCAACAGTACCAATTTCGACGGGGGGAGTAGCACTGTGGGCATTAGTTGCCAAGGCGAGAAGCCAGCCCATAGCTAGGCTCCACGTTACAATTACCAGAAGTAAACCGAAAAATTGGCGTTTGAATTGGCGTTCGGCACTTTGCTGTAACGCTTGGCGTTGGCGTAGCCCGCCGTAGGCATCGCTTCGGGCAGAGCGTAGCTCATCGCGGGTTTTGCGCTTAACAAAAATTGACATTCCTCACATTCCCAGATATTTAAAAGTGGCGCTTGTGCTAATCATAGGACTTACGCAGTATTGGTAGTGTTTCAAATTTTGTGTAAGTAGTTTTAGTAATGGCAAGCAGCTCTACGTTTATACATCTCTTAAGATTAATTACAGTGGCACACCCCTGGCTATGTAACGAAAAATATCTTGGTAGTTTTAACCTGACTCAATAAAAAAATCAGCCAAAATATCTTAGATTTAATTTGCACTAATATCTCTTCGATCCGTCAATAGCAAAATACTTGTAGTTTCTGCATCAATCCTGTTTCATAACTCACTAATTTGTTTTCTATCTTATTTTGTAGGAAATTCTAACATTTGAAATCCAAGCAAGAGAAGGGAATTTAAGTCTATCCCTTCCTTTAATAAGGGTTGCATTGGATTTCAGATTCTGTTAGTAGTATTTCAAGAGAAAGCAATTAGACCAAGATTGAGAAACAACCCTTATCTACCTTTTTTACCTTAAGGAATAGAAACCGATCGCAATAATCGCTCAACAACAGTTCTAGCGTTGCGTCCTCCTCTAGGAATAAGGCGATGGCAAAGAACGTGAGGAACGAGAAACTTCACATCATCGGGAATGGCATAATCACGCCCTAATAGAAAAGCGAGTGCTTGGGCAGCCCGTTGTAATGCTAATGTGCCACGCGGACTGACACCAAGGGCGATTTCTTCATCTTGGCGTGTTGCCCGTACCAATTCGAGAATGTACTGTTGCAAAGAAGTAGTCACTTTTACTTGAGAGCAGAGGTAACGCAATTCCTGTACTTCTGCCAAGGTAATACAAGGCTGCAAATCAGCAACCTTCACACCATTTTGGAGATTTTGCAGCATCAGGAGTTCTTCTGCCTCCGAAGGATAGCCCAAACTCAGCGACAACATGAACCGATCCATTTGCGCTTCCGGCAAGGGAAAAGTACCTTGATACTCGATCGGGTTTTGAGTAGCGATGACAAAGAAGGGTTGGGGAACTGGACGAGAGACACCATCAACTGTTACCTGATGTTCTTCCATAACTTCCAGCAAAGCTGACTGAGTGCGAGGTGTAGCGCGGTTAATTTCGTCAGCTAAGAGAATATTGGTAAAGACTGGCCCAGGAAGAAAAGTAAATTCGCCGCTTTTTGGGTTCCAGATGTTAGTGCCAGTAATATCAGTTGGCAGTAAATCGGGGGTACATTGTAGGCGTTGAAACTTACCATCCAGTGAACGAGCTAGAGATTTAGCAAGTAGGGTTTTACCAACACCAGGAACATCTTCTAGCAGGGCATGACCACCACCGAGGAAGGCTACTAGCACTAAGCGTATTGCCTCAGCTTTGCCAACAATGGTAAGAGCCAGATTTTGTGTTAAAGCGTCAATTTTTTCTCTCATGGAGCGGGGGGAATGGGGAATGGGGAATGGGGAATGGGGAATGGGGAATGGGGAATGGGGATTAGGAATTTCTTTCCCTCTGCCTTTTCAGCCCATCCCCGATGCCCTATCTATTGTTCCCACTCAGCACTCAAAACTTCTTTAGCAACAACGCAGTCAAGTTGAATTTGTGTTTTTAAGGCTTCTAGAGAAGGAAATTTTTGTTCAGGGCGCAAAAATTTAACTAGTTCCACAGCCAGTTTTTTGCCATACAAATCACCAGACCAATCGAATAAATGTACTTCCGCAGATGAATAAGTACCATTTACAGTTGGGCGGTTGCCGATGTTCATTACGCCCAAGCTCTCACTAGAAGGAGCATCTGATGTTTCACTAAGAGTAAAAACACGGACAGCGTAAACTCCTTGGCGGGGCAAAAACTTTTCTTTTGGTAGTTGGAGATTGGCGGTGGGAAAGCCAATTGTTCTACCCAATTGTTGACCTTGAACCACAACACCAAAGAGAGTATAGGGGCGACCTAGTAGTAAATTTGCGTTTTCGATGTCGCCTTGCTCAAGGGTTTGGCGGATCAATGAAGTGCTAATGCGGGCATCTTGAGTTGGATTAGTACTAACGCAACTGCTTTGAGTGGGCGAGTCACCTGTATAAGTTTGTAAGGGAACGATGGTAACGGGGATATTGTGTTTGGCGGCGATTAATTGCAAATCTTTAGCAGTGCCACTGCGCTTTTCGCCAAAACAAAAATCCTGCCCGATGCTAATTCGCTGGCATTGCAGTTGCTGGACGAGAATTTTTTGGACGAATTCTTCGGGGGTCAAAGCAGATAATTCTTTGTCAAAAGGTAGTAATACTAGTTGTTCTACCCCAAGCGATCGCAATTGTTGGACTTTTTCATCCAGTGGCGTTAACAATGTCCGGGGTTGCCCCGTAAAAAATTCCTGTGGATGGGGGTCAAAGGTGACAACTGTTGAGTAGGTATATTTTTGATTTGTTAGTTGTTGATTTTCCTTTGAATGGGGACTACTGGCTACTGACAAGCGATCGCCAGGGTGCAAGACTGGTTGAATTACCCTTTGATGACCAAGATGAACACCATCAAACTTTCCAAGGGCAACAGCAGTCGGCGTTAGCAGCCCTTCGCTCGAAGAAGCAACCCACACAGAACACCCATTTTGAGACAAATTTAGCACGTGGATTCTGAGATTTTAGGTTTATTTTAGCTATCAGTAGGAAGCTACCTTATGGTAAACCGCCTTGAGGAGGACATTCACCAACTGCCCATGAGGTCTTGTGCGATTAGCCAGGGTGTTGATGCCACCCCTTTTAGCTATCAGCCAAAAGCTTAATCCACGGGAAGTAGCCCCAGATGGGATCTTATGCCATCAGCTTGACTACTAATTTTAGATTTTAGATTTTTATTTTTTGGTTCATTCCTCGCTCTTAATAGGCAGAACAAATCCAAAATCTTCAGAACTAATACCCGAACTTTGTAGCGGGACGTTCGCGGAGCGTCTCGCAGAGAAGACTGTTTGTCTGTTTCAATCCAAAATCCAAAATTGGTTGACAGCTAATTGCTAATTCCAGATACCCCAAATACCAGAGCTAAAAAGGCTCTAGTTCCTTGTTGAGACTGCAACGAGGTAAAACCTCATTCAGCCGCAAGAGAGGGTCTTGTGGGTGCCTGGGCTGTGTTGGTGAATCTATAAAGTCTATCCTCCTGTTGTCGCCCTTATCCTATGGTTGGCGTGACAACTCTGGGCAGCGCTGTCTCACCTTGCAGCCAACAGGTACGCTCTCGCGCTGAAAGCTTCTGATCACCAATCTAATCTAAAATCTCCTATTCCTGTGATCGCAATCTTTAGGTAGAAAACTTACTAACAGGAAAAGATTCTGATAAGGCTACTGAGGTAGGAATCTGAAGTACCATTCCTTCCCGTGCCATAATAGCACCGGGAAATTTCTCAGAGGCTTGTTGCCCTACACAATCCAAAAAGTCGTCATTGTGGGCGGGGTCGTGGTGGTAAATTACCAAAGTTTTGACGTTAGCAGCTTGTGCCACTTTCACCGCTTCTTGCCAGGTAGAATGTCCCCAGCCAATTTTTGGGGTTTTTGGGGAGTGGTATTCTTCATCTGTGTAGGTGGAATCGTAAATCAGAATATCAGCATTACGAGATAGCCAAAGCACATTGTCATCGAGTCGGTCAGGAAAATGTTCGGTATCAGTAATATAAGCAGCAGCACCACCACGCCAGTTGACACGGTATCCTACGGCTTCTCCTGGATGGTTTAAAGGTGCTGTTTCTACGGTAACGTCATCGATGTGGATTGGTTGCCCTGGTCGAATGTCGTAGAACTTTAAATTTGCTTGCATAATCTGCAAGGGTACGGGAAAGTTCGGGTGTAACATTTGATCGTTGAGGCGCTGCTCTATGGTCGAGCCATCAGGTGCGATCGCGCCGTAGATATGAAAGTCATTTCCCTTGACAAATCCTGGGGTAAAGAAGGGAAAACCCTGCATGTGATCCCAGTGAGAGTGAGTAAAAAATATGTGACCTTCTAACGGCATTTGGCGCAACCAAGATTGCCCTAAAACATGTAGTCCTGTGCCAGCATCGAAAACTAAGCGTTTATCGCCCGCTTGCATTGATATGCAAGGGGTATTACCGCCGTAGCGAACGGTGTGTGGCCCTGGACTGGGGATGCTGCCGCGAACGCCCCAAAATTGTACGGTAAATTGATTCTCTATCCTAGACATGGGTGTTGCTTGCTGGACTGAGCGGGCGATAACTGGAAAAATTACTACTTAAATTGTCTAAGTCTATGCTGTCTCACCGATTGTATTAGAGGGAAGATTTCTTGGTAAAACAGCATACCCTGTTTCTGGCTGATTGTGTAAATGTGGATGAAATACTCTCAGGGAGAATTTTCTAGCTTTTGGGGTGAATGTGTATCGGTTATTTCAAGAGTGCCCCTACGTTATAGCCTACATTTTTCTCTGATGCATTTGAATAACTCCAGTTTTGTCCTGATAAATCAAATGATTCAGGGAAAATTGAATTCCCAATCAGACAATTTCTCTAGTCCAGTTGCGTAAGTTAGATTGTATTGTAACGGAGTTATACTGATGTAGTTTTTACGTACAACTTGCACATCTGTTGGTACATTTTGAGGCAGATTTAATCCAGTTGGAGGTTCCACATCCTCAACTACTTCTCCGGTTAACCAATAGTACGTTTTTCCACGGGGATCAACTCGTTTATTAAACACATCAATGTAATGCCGTAGGCCTTGACGGGTGAGAGTAACTCCGGCAATTTCTTCCCATTTGACCGCAGGAATATTAACGTTGAGCAACATTAAATCTGGTAGAGGTTTTTGGGCTAACTGGTCTACGAGAATTTTGGCAAACTTAGCAGCAGGTTGAAAGTCTTTAGATGTATGACTAATAAGACTTAGGGCCACGCTGGGAATACCTTCAATTAGACCTTCCATTGCCGCCGAAACAGTGCCAGAATACAAGATTTCAGTTCCCAAATTTGCACCTTGATTAATGCCAGAGAGAACCAAATCGGGAGGAGTATCTAGCAAAGCCCACAGCGCCAATTTGACGCAATCTGAAGGCGTACCATCGCAAGCCCAAGCTTTGACAGCAGGATGAAAAATTGATTCCACAATTTCGGCACGAATGGGTTGGTGGAGAGTTAATCCATGTCCAGTTGCCGATCGCTCTCGATCCGGGCAAACTACACTAACATCATGACCTGCTTCTGCCAAGTAGTTGGCTAGGGTACGAATCCCCAAAGCAGAAACGCCGTCGTCGTTGCTAATTAGTAATTTCATAGTCATTGGTCATTGGTCATTGGTCATTAGTCATTGGTCATTAGTTATTAGTTATTTGTTATTAGCCATTTGTCAATGTCTGAGGTCACAAGCAGCAAAAAAAATATTTATACTCACTAGACAGTGTGGCGGAATTTTGCCTACCTTTAAGACAAGTTGCTCAATCTTCAAGTCTGGTTAAGTAAGATGTTAGCTGGATTTACGTGCCTGCTAGACTAGCCCAATCGTCTATAACTGATAAACAGAGATTTGGTTTCAACCCTTACCTTTAGCTGATGTTAATGGTATGACTGTAAGTTTATTTATCGACCGATTCACAGCTTTTGACTATAGACTAATGACTAATGACCAATGACTAATAACTAATGACTAGCAATTTAGAAGCTCAACTTTTAGCACTGCGGCAAGAAGGAGAAAAAGCGATCGCAGCCGCCGACACCCTAGAACGTCTAGAGGAACTCAGAGTTAACTATCTGGGTAAAAAAGGGGAACTGGGGGCACTGTTGCGAAGTATGGGGCAAATGAGTGCAGAGGAACGACCAAAAATTGGAGCGATCGCCAATACAGTTAAAGAATCCCTGCAAACTAGTCTAGACCAGCAACGCGCCGCCCTCGAAGCCGCTCAAATTCAGGTACAGCTAGAGGCGGAAACTCTGGATGTTACTATGCCGGGAATTTACAGCCCCCAAGGTCGCATTCATCCCCTCAATGGAATTATTGACCGGGCGCTGGATATCTTTGTTGGTATGGGCTACACCGTGGCTCAAGGGCCAGAGATGGAAACAGATTACTATAATTTCGAGGCTCTCAACACCCCACCAGATCACCCCGCCCGTGATATGCAGGATACCTTCTACCTCCCAGATGGTAATCTTCTCCGTACTCATACCTCATCAGTGCAAATTCGTTACATGGAAAGAGAAGAACCACCCATTCGGGTTGTGGCTCCAGGGCGAGTTTATCGGCGAGATAATGTAGACGCGACTCACTCAGCAGTTTTCCATCAAATAGAACTTTTAGCTATTGATGAGGGACTAACTTTTACTGACCTCAAGGGCACAATTAAAGTATTTTTACAAGCAATATTTGGCGATTTACCTATTCGCTTCCGCGCCAGTTATTTCCCATTTACTGAACCCTCTGCTGAAGTGGATTTGCAGTGGAATGGTCGCTGGCTGGAAGTGATGGGATGCGGTATGGTCGATCCAAATGTACTTAAGTCTGTGGGTTACGACCCAGAAGTTTATACAGGGTTTGCTGCCGGTTTTGGTGTAGAACGCTTTGCAATGGTGTTACACCAAATCGATGATATTCGTCGGTTGTATGCTAGTGATTTGAGATTTTTGCAACAATTTTAGGGAAGCGATCGCTGTAAATAATCAGGCGTTTACTAAATCTCTTGCAAAAGTCAATTGGATGAAAATTTAACCACAGATAATTACTCATGAATTATCTGTGGTTTTAAATAATAAATCATAATTGATGAATTTGGTAAACTATCAATACGTAACTTCTGTTGACGTGATATGACTGCAATTACTGGCAAACGTCTAACGCTTGAGGAATATTTGAAGTATGACGATCGCACGGATAGCCAGTATGAACTGGTGGCAGGTGAGTTAGTTGCTATGCCACCCGAAAGCCCAAAAAATGTCCAGATATCTCTATTTTTACTGGTAAATTTCCTCAAGTTCGTCCCAGTCAATCGGTTAAGTAACAAAGTTGAAATTGTTGTTGCTGGTTCTCGTGCGACAACTCGCATTCCTGACTTAGTTGTGCTGACGGATGAACTTGCAACAGTCTTTGAAGGTGCAACGCGATCCACAATTACCCTGGATATGCCACCTCCGGCTTTAGTTGTCGAAGTTGTTTCTCCTGGCAAAGCTAACGAAGACCGGGACTATCGCTACAAACGTTCCGAGTATGCCGCAAGGGGAATTGCTGAATATTGGATTGTTGATCCACAAATAAATACAGTTACCGTACTGATATTAGTTGACGGGTTTTATGAAGAAACTAGATTTACAGGAAACAGTGCGATCGCATCTACTATTTTCCCAGAATTACAACTAACTGTAGAACAAGTACTCAACGCGGGATAAAGCAATATCTCAAATATGCAGAAGACTAGCGTCCTAGAGTAAAATATAGTCAATAATTCCTAGCCAAAATTCATGCCATGAGTCAATGGCCTTTTTACCGCAGGATGCAATAATCGCAGAAGAAAAGCTAACCAAGTATCTGCTTGTGCCGTTGCCAAAAGACGATAAATCTAAATTTCTCGCTAGGGCTGGGTACACATTAGATAACTGGCAACAACTGGAACGGGATTTACGCGCTCAAATTTTAACGCAACCTGCCGAGGCGATCGAAACAACTCGTTATGGGCAGAAGTATGTTATTCGTGCGTGTTTGCGAGGGATTAATGGTGTTGAACTCAATATTTTAACCATTTGGATGGTTGCAAACGATACAACCAAATTTGTCACCTTAGTGCCAGATCAAGGAGCCAACTCATGAAGGTACAGTACCCTTTATTCTCCCAAGTTGCTTTAGCACAGGACTTACCAGAATACAATCTGAAGCGAGGGAATGTTGCAACAATTGTGGAACATTACCCTATGCCTGAAGGGGAAGAGGACGGGTATAGTCTGGAAGGGTTTGATTTGCCCTATGTGACGATCGAAGTACCAGCATCTCAAATTATCCCCATTGCCCAATGGCAGCAAGAAGAAATGATTTTAGCGAAGTTACGCCAGCTATCGGGAGCGAGGCTGTTGCAATTACAAGACTATCTCGATTTTCTCTTGCAAAAAGAAGAGTCTGAGCATCAGAGTGGGTTCAAATCTATCATCTAAGTATTTTGCGAGAAAATAATTAGCGATCGCTTTTACTATCTTAAGATTTACGCAAACAATAGCCGAAACCCTGATTTTTAGGTAGGGGTAATTCATTAATTGCCTCTACAGCGTGTAGTTTTGCGTAAGTCCTATATCTGAGTAAAAAAACCAGGATTTATCCTGGTACGTTGATATTTTAGATTTTTATTAAAAGTTATACAATTTTCTCAACTAATGTAATGTTTATAGTTTTAAAAAACTTTTAAATTAAGCTTTTTTAGCCTATTATAACTAAACCATGCTATTAATCTACCGTCAATAAATATGGTAATGGAACAAGAAGAATATGATTACGAACAAGCATACTATGATATTGATCTACCCCAGAGGCTTAAACAGCTTGGCTTAACAGGGTGGGGACTGGCAAAGATTTGCACGATTCAAGAAGGACAAGAACCGAACGAAAAGAATGTTCGGCGCAACTACTCATCTATTAAACGGGCAATTGATAATCCTGATTCAATTAGTCTCGGACTTTATAAAACTATCATCATGCTTGTTGGTGGTAAACTTCATCATGTTTGGACTTAAATCGATGTAATTGATAATAGTGAATCTTAACTAAATTTATTGATAGCAACTAATATTTATGGCAAATAAATTTAGTTGAAAATCCAAATTAAAAATATTAAGGTGGTTAGTGAATGACACTGACCACCATGCGTGAGACTTTATTTAACTATTCCTGAATGACCGGGGATATCTGCCAAAGGTTCAAATCTGCCGCCTAAGTATTTGGCGAGAAACTCCTCTACGATCGCAAAAAAATGCAAACGATTTTCTGGTCTGGCAAAACCATGTCCTTCATCAGTGTAAAGTGCATATTGCACAGGTAAACCAGCTTCTTGCATTGCGTTGACAATTTGATCGCTTTCTGATTGTTTCACTCGCGGATCGTTTGCACCTTGACCGATAAGTAAAGGTTTTTGAATCCGGTCAGCAAAAAATAAAGGCGATCGCGATTTCAAAAATTCCTCTTCTGTCTCTAAATTACCAACGCGATGATAAAGCATTGCCTTCAATGGTTCCCAATAAGGCGGTATAGTTTCTATCAAAGTAATCAGGTTACTTGGCCCGACAATATCCACGCCAGCCGCAAATATTTCTGGTGTAAAAGTCAATCCTACTAAAGTGGCGTAACCTCCATAAGAACCGCCCATAATCGCAATCTTTTGCGGATCGGAAATGCCTTGTTCCACCAGCCAGTTAACGCTGTCAATCAAGTCATCGTGCATTTTGCCAGCCCATTCCCGATTTCCAGCATTTAAAAATGCTTTACCGTAGCCAGTGGAACCGCGAAAGTTCACTTGCAGAACGGCATAACCCCGGTTAGCTAGCCATTGCGCTGTGGGAGAGAAACCCCAAACATCCCGCGCCCAAGGGCCGCCATGAACCAGCAGTACTGTTGGGAGATTCTGCGTAGGTATTCCTACAGGCGTTGTCAAGTAACTGTGGATAGTTAAACCATCCCGCGCTTCGTAGGAAATTGGTTGCATTGAAGCTAACTGCAACGTTTCGAGTTTGGGTTGGTTACTAAAGAGGAAAGTGCTAGTTTTGGACTCTCGGTTGTAGGCATAGTAATAAACTGGGCCATTGTCAGTTCTATAAGCCACTAGCCAGGTTTTATCTTCCAAGTCGCGGCTAATTATAGAGAATTCTCCAGGACGCACCTTGGCGATTTCTTCAAAATCAGTGGCGATACTTTGGTCAATTACCTGCCATTCCTGTTTATCTTTGTAAAAAGAAACTGCTTGGATAACTCGTGTCAGTGGGTGAATAATTATCCCCACAACATCATACTGCTCATCTTCAGCAATGACAGTTTCCTGACGGCTATCTAGGTCAACAGCTAGCAGACGTTTGGCGTTAGCATCGTGATTCCCTTGAATGTAAAGGGTTTTACCATCATCTGAGAAGCTAACAGAATTCCCTTCCTCTTCTGGCCCCCAGTGGCGGAGAATTTCCCACTGTTTATCTGATTTCTGCAATAACAAATCGTAACCACCATCGGGTGTACTAGCTGTTGCTGCACGTATTTGAAAATCAGCGTCAGATGTCCAACTGATAATGTTACCGGGGTTATCAGTGTCGAACTCAACCGCACCATTTTTAAGGTTAATGCGGTAAACGTCAAACTTTTGAGGATTGTTCAAGTTCAACGCTACCAGCACTTGATCTGGAAATTTGGGTTCCAGTTCCACAAGTTCTGCTTTCACACCTTGGAATGGCGTTAAGTCACGCACAATTTTGGAGTGGATATTAACCAAGTGGAGGTGAAAGTTCTCGTCGCCATCCGAGTCTTGCATATAAATCAACTGGTCGGCGTTATAAGTCCAGAAGAAAATGCGGATACCGCGCTTTTTGTCGGCAGTTAGTATCTGGTCGTCTTGTTGTCCTATAGTTCGCAACCATACCTGCAAGACATTTTTTTCATCAGGGGCGATATATGCCAAGTACTTGCCATCAGGCGAGAGTTGCGGGCTAGTTTTTTCGGGATTCCCAAACAGGATTTCGCGCGGAATCAACGGTGGTAGGGAGGGCGCTTGAGCAGATGACATATTTTATCCTCTACTTGACTACCCTATTGTCACTTGGTGGTGAAAATGACAATTCATCCTATTGGATGAACCTCATTGGAGAATAAAGGATAATGTATTGATCTCCTGAACGAGTCTTTTATACTCGTGAACGAGGCTTTTAGCTCCGTTCATCCACCTTTTATACTCGTGAACGAGTCTTTTAGCTCCGTTCATCCACCTTTTATACTCGTGAACGAGTCTTTTAGCTCCGTTCATCCACCTTTTATACTCGTGAACGAGTCTTTTAGCTCCGTTCATCCACCTTTTATACTCGTGAACGAGTCTTTTAGCTCCGTTCATCCACCTTTTATACTCGTGAACGAGTCTTTTAGCTCCGTCCATCCACCTTTTATACTCGTGAACGAGGCTTTTAGCTCCGTCCATCCACCTTTTATACTCGTTAATGAGGCTTTGATACTCATTGACCAGAAATAAAAAGGTACAGAGCAGGTAAATTTATTTATAGGGTTCAAAATTTTTGACTTTTGACTTCCCCAAAGGGGCTAACGGCAATTGTCGCAATGTCCGCAACGCAGGTTAGCTGCTTCTTTGTCAAAACCAAAGGCGTTTAACAAAAACTGCCAACGACACTGCTTAGTTGTTAGATATTGCTGCATCTGTTTAGCGGCGTGTAATTGAGTCAGTGGCTGATTTCCCGCTTTTTGAGCAATGGTGTAATGGAAAGGATCGAGCCAGTTTAGCTGACCATTGCTATGGAGTAAAGCTAGCGCCGTTGCACCTTCGGGAAATTGTCGAGTTACTGCGTTCACTTCTCCCTGTTTTGGTAATTTTTTCACAAGTTGTTGCGCTATTTGTTGTTGCGATCGCATTTGTTCTTGAAAAAAATCCTGTCTTTGCTTATCCCCTGAATCTAACCACCCTGTAGGTTCACTTACCAATGTCAACGCTTCGGCTGGTTTCCCATCCCTTCCAGCGCGGCCAATTTCTTGCACATATTCAGATAGCAGATGCGGCGCGTGAAAATGTGCCACCCAGCGAACGTCACTTTTATTTATCCCCATACCAAACGCACAGGTACACACAACAAAAGGAATTTTGCCACTTAACCAGCTTGCTTCTACTTCACGGCGTTCTGTTGCACCCAATCCCGCATGATAGCTAGCTGTAGCAAAACCCATCTCTGCTAACCATTGGGCTAAATCTTCGCTATCTCTCCGAGTGCGAACATAAACTAACCCCGATTGTTGCGGTCTATTTTGAATAAACTTTAATAATTGTTGTTTTCTACCTCGTGGTGTCCAAGCAATGCGAACGCTAGGATGCAAATTAGGACGGTAGGGATTCAAGCGGAAAATCTCTGGTTGCTGTAATTGTAAAACTGTTTGAATAATTTTTTGGGCTGAGGGGTCAGCAGTAGCGGTAAAAGCGGCGATGCTAATTTTTGTTCCTGGTGGTTTTGATTTGAGTAATGCCGGACGTACCGCCCCTAATCTGCGATAAGCTGGGCGAAAAGTATCACCCCACTGCACCAAACAATGAGCTTCATCTAAAATCAAACCATTAATTTGCAATTGCGGGTGGCATAATCTTTCCCAAACTGGCGCACTTAGCAAAGTTTCTGGCGATAAATAAAGTAATCTTAGCTGTTGGCGTTCTAAAGCTTGCAGAGTTGCACGGCGTTGAGATGAAGATAATTCACTATGCAAAAGTGCTGCTTTTTGCTTGCTTTGTAGTAATTCCTGAACTTGGTTTTCCATCAACGCCACCAAAGGCGAAACTACCAAAGTTAATCCTGTTTGTAGCAGTGCGGGAAGTTGAAAACAAATCGATTTCCCGCCACCTGTAGGCATAATAATCAGCGCATCTTTCTGTGCCAATAAACTGCTGACAATTTCTCCCTGTGGTGGACGAAAATCTTCATAACCCCAGATTTGTTTGAAAGCAGCGCGAACTTCTTGCCAAGATTTTGTTGTAGGCTGATTCATAATCAGTAACTATATGCACCCATATCCTTGAATGCTGAATATAGCTTCTGTTATGCAGCTAATGGTTCAGTAATTTCATCATTTTAACTGAACTGTATTGAGGTAGAAAGCGGGTTTATCCTGCCTCCTGAACTATTAAATCTCCACTGATAATCCTGGATTAAAGTAATTATTTGGCTCATCTGGATAACCACGTGGATTACAAATAACGCGAGTCAAACCGATTTGATAATCTAATTGATTGTGAATGTGGCCATGAATCCATAATAATGCTCCAGACTCCTCAACTAAAGTATCAAGATTTGGCTCTTCATTACTTATTATGCTAAAAATATCTATAGATAAGCTTGAAACAAAAAAATAAAGAAGAATTGCGTAAAATCTTTATTCATTAAATTTATTAACCTTTATATGCTTGTAATATCCTCATTTTTAAACAAGTTTTTTGTAATTACTGATATTTATTTCAGCAAAATCTAATTAATAATCTTTACTCTGTATCTGTTTTATCTTCATGTCGTCTTACCCCACAATTCCGACATTCAAAAATTGCGATCGCTGACATTGCTATACAACTTCATTTCAGGGAGTAGGCTAGAAATTTTTTTTTAATATATCTAAAATAAATAGGTTGCTGCATCAACTTATTTATAATACTGATTTTCCTGTATCACATCTTGAAAGAAAATCTACAATCCATTCAGCCAAAGTTACAGTTTTAGTAGTCCAATTAGGAACTTGCTCTTCATCAATCCCAATACCTAAAGCTTCTTCTAGAGGAAGTACAAGATACATCATGTCCCATTCAGGACTTGGCAAATTTATTATGTCTAGAAAATTATCATCTGGATACAGCTTTTCAGGAGATAATCGAAAAGATTTAGATAATTCCGTTCTGCAACATTTGACTGTTTTCCTTGCAGCCTCACTAGATAATTGTGTTTTCTGAAGAAATTCTTCATCACTCATATCAGGACGCTGTAGAAATTTATCTAGGTTTTTAGATTGATTAAAACAAAAGTGCATAAGCTTCTCTGTTGATTTTTCTAGATTAGCGTAAACCCCTTGAACAATTTTATGTAACACATTATAAAGCCGCGACTGAGCAAGAAAGTTTCTCAATATTGGCTCTTAGAAGCTATATGAATCAATGTTCTTTTAATCATAATATGGGAAAAAGTTTGAACCATAGTGAATAATTACTCATTCCGAGGAATCCTCAGCAATTAGACGAACTTTTTCTTGTAATCTGGCAAATACCACTTCGCCGTCAGTTACTTGTCCCTTAGCAATTTGTTCAGTTCCTACAGCAATTTTTTGCCGTAATTCTTCAAGCCTCTGCTCTCTTTCTTGTAACAGTTTAAAGGCTTCATTGATGACATCATCTGCATTAGAAAATCTACCACTTGCAAGCTGTGCCTGAATAAATTGCTCTAGTTCTGGTTTAATTTGGATGTACATATTTTCTAGCTTTATAGAATTAATATTTTTATCTAGATTCTAACAGCATTGACAGAACGAGAGAAAATCATGCTAACCAAGCTTGAGTAAAGCGGGGCAAAGCGGGGCAAACCAGTGCGTAGGCGTAGCCCGCACTTCTCTACGAGACGCTCCGCATAGCTTGCTTCCACGAAGTGGTACGACAAGCTCAGTGACCATCGTAGACATCGCTAACCCACATTGACAGTTAGATTACAATCTTAGGTATAGTTTCTCTGACTGGAGTTGTTCATCGGGTGATTCAATCCGATTCAATGACCAAGCATACCAGACAAGTATTACTTAGTGCGCTCAAGGTAGTTGTCTTATGCCTGACACTGTTCCTACTATGCACAAGCAATAGTTGGGCGCAAATCAGTACTGACAGCAAAATTGCTCCTCTGATTGAGAAGCTTATAGATAACGATGCCCACATCAGAAGCCTTGCAGCAGATGCATTAGTTAATATCGGTTCGGCAGCAGTACCATCTCTGATTGAAGCTTTGAAAAATCAGGATATTAATCTTCGCTGGCACGCCGCTTCGGTTTTAGGAGATTTGGGTGCAGAAGCAGCACCAGCAGTTCCAGCCTTAAGTGCGGCATTGCAAGATGAAGATGGACAAGTCCGCCTGTACGCCACCTTAGCTTTAGGAAATATTGGGACAGCAGCCAAAGCAGCAGTTCCATCGTTGATGGCGGCGTTACAAGACAAGGAGCAATTCGTTCGCATTTATGTTCCTTCTGCACTCAGAAAAATTGGTGTAGAAGCGAAAGTAGCTGTCCCAGTATTAACTGCTGCCTTAAAAGATAAGAACCCCACTGTACGTTACAATTCTGCCTACGCTTTGGGTGCAATGGGTACAGAAGCAGTATCGGCTGTCCCGAATTTAATTGCCTTACTGAATGATAGCCAGTTTTACGTGCGTTTAGGTGCTATCAAAGGTTTAGGAGGAATAGCGGCAGGCTTTCAGGACAAAGCAAATGCTCTACCTACCTCCAAGTTGCAGAAAGTCATCTCAGACTTTGAAGAGGTATTAATAACTATACAAAAGTACAAAGATAAATTCACAGAGACGGACATTAAGCTGATACGTCGCCCTCTCAATGCCCTGAAAGCAGAAAAAGAAACTCGCCTCTTTGATAGAGTTCTAGAATCGCTATTTAAGCATAAATTACTCTTGGGAATTGCCGCCTACCTTATCTTATTGCCTTCTATTTGGTTAATTCTCTTGCAGGTAGCCCCTTTATGGTTGTTGAAAATTAATAACGCCCTCAAACCCTACACAGATTTTTCTCTCCCATTTATCAGCGTTAATGTACCTCTGCGATATGTGCTATTTGTTGGCTGGTTTCATTACCATCCCAGAGTATTAGATGCGTGGGTAGCTAAATATATCAAAGCAGCCCGCGAACAATTTCCCAAAAAGGATACAGTTAGCAGTCGCGCCTGTTACATTCCCATTCCCGTTGTTCTGGATGGTACAACAGTTCCCCAACTGATGAATGAGAATTTGCGCTCAACTTTCGAGAAACAACGTAGCTGTCTAGTAATTGGTGGGGAAGGGGGTGTAGGTAAAACCAGTTTAGCGTGTCGAATCGCTGGATGGGCAATGGCTGAGGATGAAGACCAACAACTCTGCAAACATTTGATGTTACCTGTGCTGTTAGAAGAAGAATTTCGGGTAACTGAAGGTAAGTCGCCGCTTTTAGAAGCTATCAGAGGACAGTTGCAAGCTTTAATTGATGAACCAGAGCCGATTTGTCAAGAATTACTGTTACGTTTGTTAAGAAAGAAACGCATTCTAGTGATTGTAGACCGTTTCTCAGAAATGAATGCGACTACACGAGAAGCAATTGAGCCGGAGTCGCCAGAGTTTCCGGTGAATGCATTGGTGATTACTTCTAGAATTGAAGAAAAGCTGGGGCGGGTTAATAAGACGATAATTAAACCTCTGCGGATTGAGGCTAATAAACTATCGTCCTTTATGGAAGCTTATCTGATGCAGCGAGGTAAACGCGATCGCTTTACTGACCAGGAATTTTTTGACGCTTGTAACCGTCTTTCTCTGATGGTCGGTCAAAATAATATCACTGTCTTGCTGGCTAAACTTTATGCTGAACAGTTAATCGCCAGTAAAGACGTTACATCTAATATTTCTGCGTTGCCAGAGAATATTCCTAATTTGATGCTGGGTTATGTCAATGAACTCAATCGTGATGTTACAGACAATCAATTTGATGACCGCACTGTTCATCAAATTGCCAAAACCATCGCCTGGGAATGCTTGCAGCAAAGTTATCAACCAGGAACCGCCAAGCGTGTAGATGCCATTGCTGCATTAGCAGCTTTGGGTATTGATGACCCCGAAGCACACCTCAATTATCTGGAAAAGCGTTTGCACCTGATTCAAACTATCGGTTCTGCCAAAGACAGAATCCGTTTCTGTCTCGATCCTTTAGCTGAGTATCTTGCGGGTTGGTATTTAATAGAATTGTATGGCAATAACGATGGCAAATGGCGATCGCATTTTTTCAAAAAGGCAGACGATTTAGTTAAAACAGGCGGACAAGATGCCATCAAAGGTTTGTTGTTGGCAGTGCGAGATTGCTACTTATCTGAAGTTCAAGGTAGCAAAGAAACGGACTTTGTACCCCAGAAGTTAGTTAAACTCGCTGGGTTTACACCTTCAGTTAATACAGCAGCTACTACTGTGCAAACAGTAATACCATGAGCGATCGCATTGATGTAAGCATAGATAAATTCCTCTTTCTGGGTAGTGATGTACATTCAACTGAAATTTATTGTTTATTCTTTATAGCAATTCTTGAATGAGGGGCATTGTAAATTCCTGTTAAATTACCTCCACCACCGCGCCACATCCACAATCTCACGAGCAATTTCTGCTGTTGCGGCTTCGCCACCTAATGCAAAAATAACTGGAAACAGTGCCTTTATATCTTGCAACAAGTCAGGACGAGTGCGAAGACATAACTTATGCAGTATATCTTGCCAGAGAGGGAATAGTTTAGTAACTGGCATTTGTGACAAACCGGAAGCTAAAGCACTCAAAGCATTGGCACGGCTCCATTCAGACTGAATCTGCCAGGCATCAGCGAGGGCTTCTGGTAACAATTCTGGCATTTTCTCAGCTAAGCCACTTAAAGTATAGGCGCGATAGCCTTCATCCTGAATTTGGCGGGCAGCAGCAAGGGCTTCTGGTAACAATTCTGGTGTCAGTTTCTCCGCTAAGTCTCTCAAAGCATAGGCGCGATCTCTTTCATCCTGAATCTGGCGGGCAGCAGCAAGGGCTTCTGGCAACAATTCTGGGAATTTCTTAGCTAAGGCAATTAAAGCATCGGCACGTTGCTCTTCATTCTGAATCTGGCGGGCAGCAGCAAGGGCTTCTGGCATTAATTCTGGTGTCAGTTTCTCTGCTAAGTTTTTCAAAGCAAAAGCACGATCACTTTTATCAGTAAAAGTATAAATCTGCTGGGTAGCAGCAAGGGCTTCTGGCAATAATTCTGGTAATTTCCCAGATAAGTCTATCAAAGCATAGGCCCGAAAACTTGTATCCTTAACCTGTCGGGCAGCAGCAACGACTTCTTGCAACAATTCTGGTGTCAGCTTCTCAGCTAAGTATCTCAAAATATTGGCGGGACTACTTTCCTCAAAAGTATAAATCTGCTGGGTAGCAGCAACGTCTTCTGGCAACAATTCTGGTAGTTCCCCAGTTAAGTCTATCAAACCAAAAGCACGATCACTTTTATCCTTAAGCTGTCGAGCAACAGCAAGGACTTCAAGGACTTCTGGCAATAATTCTGGCAGTTTTTTAACTAAGCCACTTAAAGCCTCGGCGCGATAAATTTCAAACTGAATCTGACGGGCAGCAGCAATGACTTCTGGCAACAATTCTGGTGTCAGCTTCTCAGCTAAGTCTCTTAATGCGTGGGCGCGATAATACTCAGACTGAATCTGGCAGGCAGCAGCAACGGCTTCTGGCAACAATTCTGGTGTCAGTTTCTCAGCTAAGGTACTCAAAGCATTGAGGCGAGAATACTCATCCTGAATCTGGCAGGTAGCAGCAACGGCTTCTGGCAACAATTCTGGCACTTTCTCAGCTAAGTCTCTCAATGCACGGGCGCGGTAGCCTTCATCCCGAATCTGGCGGGCAGTAGCAACAGCTTCTGGCAACAATTCTGGCAGTTTCTCAGCTAAAGCACTTAAAAGATCGGCGCGTTGCTTTTCATCCTGAACCTGACGGGCAGCAGCAACAGCTTCCGGCAACAATTCTGGTGTCAGCTTTTCAGCTAAAGCACTTAAAACATCGGCGCGTTGCTCTTCATCCTGAATCTGACGGGCAGCAGCAACGGCTTCTGGTAACAAGTCTGGTGTCAGCTTCTCAGCTAAGTTTCTCAAAGCATAGGCGCAAAAAATTTCATCCTGAATCTGACGAGCAGCACCAAAGGCTTCTGGTAACAATTCTGGAAATTTCTTAGCTAAGGCACTTAAAGCATCGGTACGATGTTTTTCATGCTGAATCTGGCGGGCAGCAGCAACGGCTTCTGGTAACAATTCTGGTGTCAGCTTTTCAGCTAAGGCACTTAAAGCATCGGCGCGTTCGCTTTCATACTGAATCTGGCAGGCAACAGCAACGGCTTCTGGTAACAATTCTGGAAATTTCTCAGCTAAGGCACTTAAAGCATCGGCGCGATGTTTTTCATACTGAATCTGGCGGGCAGCAGCAAAGATTTCTGGCAAAAATTCTGGGAATTTCTCAGCTAAAGCACTCAAAGCCTTGGCGCGAGCACTACTTTCAGGATCAATAATCTGCTGAGCAGCAGCGAGGGCTTCTGGCAACAATTCTGGCACTTTCTCAGCTAAGGCACTTAAAGCCTTGGCACGATAATACTCAGACTGAATCTGTCGGGCAGCAGCGAGGGCTTCTGGCAACAACTCTGGTGTCAGTTTTTCAGATAAGGTACTTAAAGCATCGGCGCGGCTCCACTCATCCTGAATCTGGCAGGTAGCAGTAAGGGCTTCTGGCAAAAACTCTGGCAGTTTCTCAGATAAGGTACTTAAAGCGCGGGCGCGGGAACTTTTATCCTGAATCTGGCGGGCAGCAGTAAGGGCTTCTGGCAACAATTCTGGTGTCAGTTTCTCAACTAAGGCACTTAAAGCCTTGGCACGATAATACTCAGACTGAATCTGTTGGGTAGCAGCAAGAGCTTCCGGCAACAACTCTGGTGTAACTTTCTCAACTAAGGTAACCAAAAAATCGCAATCAAAAAAATGCTCAGACTGAATCTGGCAGGCACTAGCAAGGGCTTCTGGCAACAATTCTGGCAGTTTCTCAGCTAAAGCACTCAAAGCCTTGGCGCGAGAATACTCAAACTGAATCTGGCGGGCAGCAGCAACGGCTTCTGACAACAATTCTGGTGTCAGTTTCTCCACTAAGTCTCTCAAAGCATTGGCGCGATAATACTCAGACTGAATCTGGCGGACAGCAGCAAAAGCTTCCGGCAACAATTCTGGTGTCAGTTTCTCCGCTAAGCCTCTCAAAGCATAGGCGCGATGTTCCTCATCCTGAATCTGGCAGACAATAGCAAGCACTTCTGGTAACAATTCTGGTGTCAGTTTCTCCGCTAAGCCTCTCAAAGCATCAGCGCGTTTGCTTTCATCCCGAATCTGGCGGACAATAGCAAGCATTTCTGGTAACAATTCTGGTGTCAGTTTCTCCGCTAAGTCTCTCAAAGCATGGGCGCGGCTCCACTCATGCTGAATCTGGCGAGTAGCAACAAGGGCTTCTGATAGTGCTTGTTTTTCTAAATTTGGTAGCAAATAGTTAACTAGCTCTGTCAGAGCTTTCACTTTCTTCTCTGGTTTTGGGTTTTGCAGAGCGTAAGCTAATCCTTGTTCAGGAGTCCATAAGTTGTTTTTGACCAATGCAACTATTAGTTTTTCTGGTACATTAGCTGCCAGACTAGTAACAGATGCAGTAATCAAAGCATAGCGACACTGCAAGCCCAAAGTTTGCGGCAAAGTTGCTTCATTCCAATTCGTTTCTGCTAATTCCCAAGCACGAGAAATATCTGTAATATAACCCCCAGCTTGTCCTAATTTTTCTCGTGCTTCAAACCAGCCATTGCTTGATATCTGCGACTCTTCCAGTAACAATTGATGAATTTCTTCTATTCGTTGAGCCTTTTCTAAATGCCAAACTAAATTTTGATGAATGTAACCATCATTAAGCAGGGTATGCCAAAGACTTTTTTCAGTCTTTAGCCGATAGCGTTCTAGCAGTTGGCTGTGAGCATCAAGTAAACTCAAACCCATTCCCGTAGGCGGAGATTTAATTAATAGGCTACGAGCTACATCATGCAATAAATCGTGTATCCTGTAGCCTTTGCACTCAACACCCCCCACAAATACAGGTGAATCAGACTGAAGTAAGGCATCATTCCAAAGTAGCTCTAAACGCTCATTAGCTTCATCCTGCGATTCCATATCCCATAATGTAACTGCCATTGGTGCGGCGATTGTTACATCCTCTGGCAAAACTCCCAACCAAATAAAATTTTCCCAAGCTTGTTCGTCATAGTCCCGCAAAGCTTTCAGGCTTAAATTAAAGGTTGCTTCTAAAGAGTTTTCTTGACGCGCCCCATATAAAATTTTTAAGTTTGCAACCTCTTGTTTTAAAGCCGTTTCCAGCTTCATCCATGTAATTCCCCATTTAACTCTTGCTGCTACCAAATTCAGCGCAATGGGTAGGTATCCCACAGTCTCGGCTACTCTCAAAGCCTCTTGTTTCTCTACTCCTTCTATTTCTCGTTCTAAAGACTTAGAAAGTAATTTTAGAGATTCTTCTGGCGTCATCAAATTCAATTGTTGCAAATAAGCACCCACGGCACCAGCCACATCGGCCCGCCGCGAAGTGATTAATAGCTGGGATTGGGAACTGGCGACCATAAAGGGTTTAACATGATCTGGTTCCCAAGCATCATCAACTACCAATAAAACTGCCTTATCATGTAGTAGAGTTCGCAAATGGGCTTTAGCAGTCTCTATGTTAGTTGCGCTAATCTTATAGTTTCCTTCTAGAGCTTGTACCCACTTACTCAACTCAGAGAGAATATCTGGTTGTTGTCCCAAAGTTGCCCAAAGCACACCGCCAGAGAAACGTTTTTGGATATCTTCATCATAGGCAAGGGCAGTAACTAAAGTTGTCTTGCCAATGCCACCTAAGCCGTGAATAGCACTGATAAGCAAAGCACCAGCAGAAGATGTGTTTGCCAGTAGACGAGCTTTAATTTCTACAGTAACTTCTGGGCGATCGACAAAATTGGCAGGTAAACTCGGTGCTTGAAAAGGTCTGTCAATTGGGCGACGATAATTAATAGTCAAGCTGCCTTCTACCTGACCTACAATAATGTTGTTGTCGCCTTCAACGTTTTGACCAACATTTTTATTACCTGAAATTGTTTGTTGAAACTGAGATTTAATATCAGGATTTAAACTGGTTGCAGAGGTTTCATTGTTTTCTACGTTACCTAAAACTGTTTGTTGAGCCTGAGACGGAATATCTCTATCTAAAAGGGTTTGAGAAACTTCATTTATAAGTAGATGTCGCCTACGTTTTAATCTCCGACGATTCCCTTTCAAAAAGCCAGCTAACTTGGACAGAAAAAGTATTATCTGCTTCCATAACCTTCTCAGGCGTCTTTTCTGCACAGTTTTAACTTCCTATTATTCTGGTTTTCTGACTAATTGATAGTTGCACCACCTTCCACTTTTGCAATCACCTTATTACCATCACCCGCAAAGTTCTGCGCTACGTTGTCATTGCCAGACATTGTTAGATTAAAGGTATTAACAACCTTAGAGATTACCTCCGAATCTTCCTGCATCAAACGGGCAATCTCAGCAGCTAAATTTTTATCTTCATCGAGGAAGTTCTTAAGTTCTTCCTGGAGTGATGCTTTTGCTTTTTGATTATCAGGAGATTTAGCCAACTTCTTTGCTGCACCTTCCGCCATTGGCTCTGCTTCTACCTTTGGTTGCAGCTTAGTCCACAAAGCTTTGGCTTTTTCCCAGGCATTAGCGCCAAACCCTTCACCCAGCTTCTTACCAGCTTCTTCGGCTGCTTTCTCTCCTGCTTTCAGTAAGTACGGCAAAAAAGGAGTCAAGAAAGTAGTTAAAGTTATTATATCCATTTGCTTACTCTAATTCTGTATTAACACCTGATAATAAGGGGTAAGACTCAGGGTAATCACTTAATGTAATAATTTTTTATGGCGATGCCGACGGCGACAAGCTACGCACCGCTTGTGAGAAAGCGGTTACAGCGTATTTCAGGTAAATTAACTACACGGGTAGGGGCACAACATTTTGTGCCCCTACGATTATCTGTACCTCATGCCTGTTGCAATCTGCTGTATATTTATCTGTGATTAACTATTTTTTCTGTAGCTTACCTATGCGGAAACTAAGCAGATTTCTTATTTTCGTCTGATGTCTGCCCTGCACTACCTTTCAATCGACTCAACCTGCTTTTGCGTATACGTTCGCTGTCACGAACGCCACCTGCTACTTCATATTCGCTGCTGTCTGTGCCATACTTGAAACCAACTCCCTTCAGCATCTTATCTGAAAGTTTACTCAACTTTTTTTCCATTTCATCGATTTTAGTTTTAGTAGAGTCAACCACAGCTAAAGCGTTGTTATAAGTATCAAGCATAGTGCGAAACTCATCAATTGATTGAGTCAGATTTTCCAAATCGCAACTATTACCAAAATCCATGTTTGAATCAACTGCTTTGAATCCAGACGTTCTCAATTCAGCTTTTTCTAGAACCCGCGATGTCCGCTTTGTACGAGGCATGGATGTACTCCTTGAAGATATTTATAGAACTAGCTTGCCTCAATTAAGCTGTATTCTGTATCAGAAAAACTCGCAAATCATTATATTTTTTCTAATAATATTTGTAGGCAATTCCAGTGGTTTTGCTGAAGTCAAGAACTAAATGCTGATTTTGATATAGATCATATATTTGAACTTCATACAAGCTTCAGTTTATTCACGATCGCTTTCATATTGATGACTAATATTGTAATGTTGCTGACTGATGCCGTAATGTTTGATGACTAATGTCGTAATATTACTCACTAATATCGTAATGTTGGTGACTAATATTGTAATGTTGCTGACTGATACCGTAATGTTTGATGACTAATGTTGTAATATTACTCACTAATATTGTAATGTTGGTGACTAATATCGTAATGTTTTGGCAGTTGCTTAAGTCAGGTTGACACTAATAGTCATCTGCCTTGGTAATTAATTCCTAATGTTCTTGAGGATAACAGTGGATGAGTGGGCGATCGCTGCAATCGTGAGTTAGGCGAATCAGATTGCTGCAACGCACTGTCAACAATGCAAGGTGCGTTCTTGAATTATGATACAAATACGTTGGTAGGGGCACAACATGTTGTGCCCCTACGCGAAATCTATATGTATCAAGGTTATAGTGAAATGGTATTAGCCTACGGCGTAACGCACACTATATCTACTGATTTTGGGAATGGAAAGGGCAACCACCTACAGTTAATTTCTGAAGAAAGACATTATTATCAAAATAATGCTCTAAAGACTCAATCTTCAAATCATCAGTGACGCGAGCAATACTAACTCCGACGATTTCGATTGTTTCACCTGTGGGTGCATAGTCCTTATAGGAACCATTAAATGTTCCCCAATGTCGCCACTTAAAGGTAACATTAGGCGGCCCCGAAAGGACTTCTGTTAATTCCCAAAGGAAGCCATTGGGGAAGGCTGTATGAAAAACTTGAAATGAAGATTCAAAGGTTTCTGTTTCAGAGTTATATTGCTCAGTTTTACCCAAAAATAGGTTATAAGTCCCTTCGGTTGCAACATCCTGAGCAGTGAATTGTTGCCCTCCATTGGTACTCATTTTGAACTTATCAGTAACAATCGAAAGCCACTGTTGAGGATTAGATTTATTAGAAGCTTCCATCTCAAAAGTGCGGACTAAGTTTTGAGCGATCGCTTCTAAAGAACCTTCAGGATGCTGAAATTTACTCTCTTGATGAAGAAATTCATTGGTGTATGAATAATCCGGGCGTTTTCCTTCTCGCCACTGTACTTCTTCATCATGAGCAATGACTATATCTCTATCTTGTACCCAGAGTGGCAATTCTGTAGTTTTTTCGCTACTCATACAAGCTAACTGGTTATAAACATCGTTTTTTAGAATAAAGTTTTATGCTTATCAAGTAAATCAAAAAATCTAAAAAATTAAACAATATTCATAATTAAATCAATATTGCACAAATGCGAACACAAGCAACCACAGATTCATCTTGAGCTAGAAACTTAACTACAAGGCAAAAAATTGCTGTTTTTAAATCAAATCTAATTGCATTACATTCCCTTCAGAAAAACCGAGGCTGGAGTAAACTGGTTTACCCGATGGTGACGCGTTAAGAACCACTCGCGTGCAACCGATCGCTTTTAAATATTCAATTGCTCTATTAGTTAGCAATTTAGCAATGCCTTGTCTGCGGTAAGATTCTTCAACATAAACGCCCCAAATATATCCAAATTTACGGTATTCATCTTTGAAAACATTCGGGTATAAGCCTGCAAACAGTTGACAACTTGCAGAACCCACAACTCTATTATCAATCTCTGCAATAAAAGCCTTATAAAACAAATCTCGACGCGCTTCTTCTATAAATTGGAGGGTAATATTCTGCCACTCCACAAGAATATTACTCTCATCAACACCAATATCTAGCCACATTTGGTAAGAGTGTTTTGCAATCAGTGAATCTTCTTTGGTGGTGCTTTCTCTGATAGTTATGTGTTTTTCTGTCAGCATAATTTCCAACGATTTTTGGAACTCATAAATAACTCCTCCCCAAAGTTGGAGAGGAGTTTGTTAGCATCAGCTAAAAACTAGCAGTTTCACAGATCCGATCTCAGACTTTCTGTGCAGTTACTTCCTCTGGCTTTTGTTGAGTTTGCAAAGATGCATACAACCTATTCAAAGCATTTACATAAGCTTGTGCGGATGCCACGATGATATCTGTGTTCGCTGCATGACCAGAAAACACTTTCGATTCATAACGTAAACGGATCGTCACTTCTCCAATGGCATCAATACCAGCTGTTACTGACTGCACAGAAAACTCAATCAATTCGTTGGGCACATTCACCACCCGATTGATGGCTTTGTAAACTGCATCCACTGGCCCAGTACCGATCGCAGCATCGGTTAACTCTTCACCTTCTGGGGTACGGAGGGTGACTGTAGCAGTGGGTTTGGCGTTGCTACCACAGGAAACTTGCACCAACTCTACCCGGAACAAATCGGGCGCTTGTTGGATTTCATCGTTAACGATCGCTTCCAAGTCCCAATCAGAAATATCTTTCTTTTTATCTGCTACTTCTTTGAATCTGACGAAGGCTTTATTTAATTCAGTATCCGACAGTTCAAAGCCCAATTCTTTTAACCGGGTGCGGAAAGCATTTCTCCCTGAATGTTTGCCCAAAACGATTTGATTGTCTGTCAAGCCAATCAATTGGGCATCCATAATTTCGTAGGTGAGCTTATTTTTTAGCACACCATCTTGGTGAATCCCAGACTCATGAGCAAAGGCATTTGCCCCAACGATCGCTTTATTTGGTTGTACCAACATTCCCGTCAAATTAGAAACTAAGCGTGAGGTTTTGTAAATTTGTCGGGTGTCGATATTTGTCAGCGATTCTTGAGATTCTTCTGGTCTGCCAAGATAAGGGTTAAAATATTGCCGCCGCACGTGCAGTGCCATTACTAATTCTTCTAGTGAGGCATTGCC
Organism: Nostoc sp. FACHB-133; assembly: GCF_014698055.1. Lineage (NCBI taxonomy): Bacteria > Bacillati > Cyanobacteriota > Cyanophyceae > Nostocales > Nostocaceae > Nostoc > Nostoc sp. FACHB-133. Next base: position 35,964 of record NZ_JACJSH010000019.1, on the reverse strand, counting down.
GGCACGTTCGCCAATACCATTGATTGTACATTCTAGTTGCCGTGCGCCATTTTTCACGGCTTCTAAGAAGTTAGCAACTGCCAAGCCTAAATCATTATGACCGTGAACGGAAATAATCGCTTGGTCGATGTTGGGGACATTTTCAATAATGCCTTTAATTATTGCCCCAAATTCGCTAGGGGTGGTGTAACCCACGGTATCGGGAATGTTAACTGTTGTTGCACCAGCTGCGATCGTTCGCTCTAACACTTGGTACAGAAATTCTGGATCGGAACGAGCCGCATCCATCGGCGAAAATTCGACATCTGTCATGAAAGATTTGGCATAAGCTACCATTTCTTCCGCGATCGCTAGCACTTCTGCTCGTGACTTCCGTAACTGATACTCTAAATGAATATCAGAAGTCGAAATAAATGTGTGAATTCTGCCCTTTACGGCTGGTTTTAATGCTTCTGCGGCCGCTTCAATATCTGCTTTAATCGCTCTTGCCAAACTGCAAATTACCGGGCCATTTTCTGTCCCCACAATTTGGGCAATCTTGCTGACTGCTTCAAAATCTCCGGGACTGGCAAAGGCAAACCCTGCCTCAATTATATCTACACCCAGACGCGCTAGTTGCTTGGCAATAACTAGCTTTTCGTCTATATTCAGAGTCGCTCCGGGACACTGCTCTCCATCTCGCAGTGTAGTATCAAAAATGATAATTCGATCTGTTTTGTTTGTCATTTGCGGTTTGTTGTTTAATTTTTACTTGTGGCTCAATATATCTTCAACCTTAGTTTTTCTTTTACTCTTACCTTTGTAAATAATTGCTAAGGCTATTAACCTTCGGTTTTTTCTATTTGATCTCTGATATCATTTAAATCTATATATCTATCAGTAGCGTTCCGTAGTTCTCTAGCGATCATTCCTTCTGTAGATACTACCGTAATATGTGTATTTTTTGAGCGTAATAGTTCTATTGCTCGTTCAAAATCTCCATCACCACTGAATAATACTACTCGGTCATACTGGTCTACTGTATTAAACATATCTACAACAATTTCAATATCTAAATTCGCTTTTTGCGAGTAACGACCAGAAGTATCATCATAATATTCTTTAAGGATTTTAGTTCGGACTGTATATCCTAGACTAATTAGAGCATCTCTAAAACCTCGTTGATCTTGTGGGTCTTTTAAGCCAGTGTACCAGAATGCATTAATTAATGTTGTTTCTGATTGCTCATGTTTAAAGTATTCTAAGACTCGCCGTGGGTCAAAAAACCACCCATTTTTTTGTTGAGCATAGAACATATTGTTTCCGTCTACAAAAATAGACAGACGATTCATTGGAGAACCCATACAAATTTACACCTAATAATATATATGAATTTAGATGGAACAATAGATTATAGCAATTTTCAAATAGCAAGTTTGCTAATATCTATAAAGTAGCTCTTCATCTATAGCTTTTATCCTACCTCTTTCAAGGCATAAAAACGGATGCAACATTGGAGTTAAGATGCTGGGTACTAAACCTTATTCACCTCCAGCACTGCAAGACCTACCATCTGATCAAAATCTACCAATAAAATTGAACCAGTAACAGCATTTATCGCTGTATAACATTAAAGTTTACTCCTAAAGAGGTATAGCATAAGCTTAGGGTAGGATATAAGTTTATGCCTATCTATAGGTAGAGCTTTCAGTATCAGGACATGCTTTCTGGGAGTACCAATATTGCGCCAAAGACAGAAGACGGACTTGGGACAGCTTCTGGTAAAACACCCAGTTAGGAGCGTACCTGTTGGTTAGGTTAGGATCAAATCTCGCCGCAACCAATTAGCAGAGGCGAAATAGATTCGGCTCTTATCTGTGAGACAATCACTAGTTGTAACTCACTTAACAGAAAAACAATAATTTAGGCAGTACCTGAGTAGGAATCTCTTGGGGGCTAGCTCTGCCAATAAAGGTTTGTTGACGAATAGAAGATACTTTACAAATGTATAAGATTATCATTTAAGTCTTATTTCAATGTGCTTGCACTAAAACGTGGTCTGAATAAATAAAAGTGTTGGACTTAAATCAATCAGTAACACGATATGGCAGAAGAACCTACATCTACCTTAACTAAAAACTATGTCTCTGCTGCCAATAGACTGTCAAGTAAACCGACAAAAGTAACGTCAACAGCATCGGCTCGCCAGTCTAGATGGATGATTCGCTTAGGTCATCTCCTCGCTGGAGCTTGCGTAATGGGTGCAGCATTACTGAGTGCTTCTGGGGGCGAATCGGTTAAATTGATAGAAAATAAGGCGCTTTCTGGCTTTTTTCAACTGCGTGGGCCGATTGTGCCTCCAGAAGACATCGTAATTTTAGCAATAGACGATCAGTCAATATCAGTTCCCGAACAGTACTATAAAACAAATCCAAAACAGTATGCCTACCTAGAAACACTGAAATCTTATCCTTATAAACGTGCTGCATACTCCCAGATAATTACAAAGTTAATTAAAGCAGGTGTCCGCTCTGTAGCGATAGATGTAGTTTTTGACACGCCAAGTAGTTATGGAGTTACTGACGATCGCCAATTCCAGGCAGTATTGCAAAAATATGGTAGTAAAGTTACCTTAGCAGCCGTCTACGAAAATTCTCAGACGCACCAAGGGACTTTTACACAACTGACAGACCCACAACAGATGTTTCGTACAGGGTCAGTTTCCATTGGCTCAGTTAATTTCCCCGTAGAGGTGGATGGTAAAGTTCATCGATTGGCGAGTGAGTTTTCTAAGTCGTTGGTTGAAGACAATTTGATCGAGAAGCTACCCTCTTTTGATGAAGCAGCACTCAGGACAGCACAAGTAAATTATCCGCGACCAAAAGGCGATCGCATTTATTTTTGGGGTTCAGCGGGTACATTTGAGCAAATACCCTTTTGGCACGTACTCGACCCGGAAAATTGGAACACCTATTTGCAGCAGGGAAAGGTCTTCAAAGACAAGATAGTGCTGATTGGTGCAACAGATAAGTTAAATAATGATTATTATCCAGTCGCTGCTAGCAACAGCGCTAAACCGATGTCGGGCGTGGAAATTCACGCCAATGCGATCGCAACTTTGATGTCAGGGAAAGCGATCGCTCCAGGAATTAATACACCACCATTGCAGGGTTTGTTTGTGCTAGCTCTAGTTGGCAGTACAGCCTTGATGATTAGCAGACGCAAGCGTAGCATCAATAGATTTTTATATAGCCTCGCCCTATCTGGCGCTTGGTTAGGAATTAGCTATGGTTTATTTGTCTATGGTGGATTAATTTTTCCTACGATTGTACCAATGATTGCGATCGCCATGACCGGACTTTCATACCTGGGAACCTCAGTCATGAGGGAAAGCATCAGAAAACGTCAATTAGTAAACATTTTCCAGAAGTATAAAACATCTCCCGTTGTTCAAGAGATCATCAGTCAACAATATGATTTGCAATACCTAATCCAGCAACGAGATTTAGCCTTATCAGGAAAAGTCTTGGCTCGACGCTACAAAATTGTCAAAGTTCTTGGTTCCGGTGGATTCAGCGAAACCTACATTGCCGAAGATACCCAACGTCCTGGGAGTCCGCTATGTGTTGTCAAGCAACTGAAACCAGCCAGCGCTAAACCAGAAGCCTTGCAACTTGCCAGACGTTTATTTCACTCAGAAGCGCAAACCCTAGAAAAATTGGGAACACACGATCAGATCCCTCAACTTTTGGCGTATTTTGAAGAAGATGAAGAATTTTATTTAGTGCAAGAACAGATAATTGGTCATACTTTAAATCAGGAATTGCCGCCAGGTAGAGCAATTGATGAAATTGCCACGATCAAAATTGTCAGAGACTTATTGCAAACATTAATATTTGTTCATAAAAATAATGTGATTCATCGGGATATTAAGCCCAGTAATATTATCCGGCGGCACTCAGATGGAAAACTGGTATTGATTGACTTTGGAGCCGTCAAAGAAGTCAGCACAAAACAGCTTGATACTGAAGAGCAAACCCCCTTTACCATTGGCATTGGGACTCAGGGTTACGCACCCAGCGAACAATGTTTTGGCCGTCCCCAATACAGTAGTGACATCTATGCAGTGGGTATGGTTGGGATTAGAGCTTTGACTGGTGTAGCACCCCGTGAGCTAGATAGAGATGCTGATGGAGAGATAAAATGGAGCGATAGCTCTCAGATAAGCCGCTCCGTTGCTAATATTCTCAGTAAAATGGTGCTGGATGACTTCAAACACCGATATCAGTCTGCATCAGAGGCTCTTGAGGATCTGAAAGCTTTTGACAATGTGGTAAATTCCCACAGCGGATACCCAATGCTAGGGGATGACTCATTAACAAATACTTTAGACCAATTAAACGCTCCCACAAAATCTTGCTCAGAGGTATCCTCAGAAACTCATTGAGAAGTACGCAAAGGCAGGGGAGCAGGGAGCAGGGGAGGCGGGGGAGGCAGGGGAAGAGAAAGAAATAAGGTAATTTCTGATGAAAAAATACCTATGTTAACGAGTTTCGACAACTCTTGGAGACGCTACGCGTAGCTTGCTTCCCCACAGGGGTACGTTCAACTCTCGACCACTCAGTTGGTTGAGCGGAGTCGAAACCAACGGCTATGGTAAATTTATTACTAGAATTCACCTAAGTGTACTTAGGGCTATAACGCTCGTAAAAAATACTAAAATTTTCTCTTCACTTCCCCTGCTCCCCCTGCTCTTTTCACGTTGCTCCCCTGCCCCCTTCACTCACTCCTGCACCGGATTTAACGAAAACAATTCTTCTCCTACCGTCGGGTGAATGCCTATTGTTTCATCCAAGTCTTCCTTGGTAATGCCCTTGCGAATTGCCACACCCAGACTTTGAATGATATCTGCTGCATGTTCACCCACCAGATGAGCGCCCAAAACTTGCCCAGAATCGCCATTTAAAACTAACTTCATAGTGGTAGGCTCATTCTGTTCGGTTAGCTGATACAAAAGTGGTTGGAATTGGGTGCAGTAGCATTGTACAGATTCACCAAATTTTTCCCGTGCTTTCGCCTCTGTCATCCCCACACCAGCCGCTTCTGGACGGCAAAAAACAGCAGAGGGCACATAATCATAATCCAGTTTTTGCACCTTGTTGCCAAAAACTGTATTGGCAAAAGCAATACCTTCTGCCTTCGCCACTGGAGACAATTGCACTCGGCTAGTGCAGTCACCCACAGCAAAAATATTTTCTTGAGTGGTGCGGCTGTATTCATCTACTTTGATTGCACCATGTTTGCCAAGTTCAACATGGGCATTTTCTAAACCAAGATTCTTGGTATTTGGAGTGTAACCTGTGGCAACCAAGATCGTATCTGCTGTAATTATTTCTCGCTTCTTACCAGTAATAGTTAATAAAAAACTCTCATCTGAGTATTTGATTTCTTGAACAGTACTACTAGTCAATAACTTAATTCCGCGTTTGCTCAAACCTTGTTGTACCGCAGAGCGAATGTCATCATCAAACCCCGATAAAATCATCTCGTCTTTTTCAATCACCGTCACCTGGCAACCGAAAGCGTGCATCATGCTGGAAAATTCTACGCCAATGTAGCCACCGCCAATAATTGTTAAACGTTTCGGTAGATAAGGTAACTGAAACATCTCGCGGGATGTAATGGCATATTCTATACCTGGGATTTTGGGCTTGAGGGGTTGCCCTCCCACAGCAATTAAAATTTTGTCGGCTGTAACTTTAAGTCCATTGATATCGACAGTATGAGCATCGATGAAAGTGGCACGATCAGAAATTAGTTCAATTCTAGCTTTGTGTAATTGCTGAAAGTAAGTCTGGTTGAGGGTGTCAAGATGCTGATGTACTGACTTAATGAATAATGTCCAGTCAAAATATGTTTGACACTCACTCCATCCATAACTGGGCGCTATTTGCTTTTGTAGGGCGAAGTCAGCAGCGTAGACAATCAGTTTTTTGGGAATGCAACCGCGATTTACACAGGTTCCACCGATAGATTCTTGTTCGGCAATAGCAACACGGACACCGTAACTAGCTGCTTTTTTAGCTGCTGCCAATCCACCAGGCCCAGCACCAATGACAAACAGGTTGTAATCAAATGCCATAAAAATCTGTTCCTTTTTTACTTTCTGGAAAGCAGAGCTATTTCATTCCTTATAGTTATTCAGACAAAACTTAATCTACTGTCTTTGGGTGGACAAGTTTGGATGGAACCATTCTGATATGTAGCAAATTGCCGCTTTGCTTGCAATTAGATTGAAAAGGAATAGCGTAGGCGCAGCCCGCCGTAGGCATCGCTAGAATACTGCTAAGTTATATTACATTATCTTGTAAAAAATTATCTTGTCTAGTGTTGGTGGATATGCGATCGCGCTTTTAGGGGTTTCCAAGAAATAAATAAATTATTCCATCTTATAGGGTGGGCAACATCAGCGCCTATGATTACAGTGAATCAAGGAAAATTTGCATCTCCTGTGCATCCCGTGTCATTCCCAAGAGCTTAAAACCATCAATAGCCTTAATTGACATTTGGTAGGCTTTCTCTGCACTTCCCCACTTTTTCTCCCAACGGGCAAAAGAACGCTGATAGCGAGCCAAACGTCGCTTGTTGTGAGTCATTTCAGCGACAGTGAAGCCTTGAATTAATAGTTTTTCAGCTTGATCGCGATCGCCTTGTTCAATTGCAATATCAGCCAGCCAATTTTGAGCAGAATTGATCACCCGATGCCAACTAATTTTTTCTGCACTTTTCATCACCTCTTGAAAGAGCTTCTTTGCTAAAAGATATTCACCTTCTAAATAATGGATTTCAGCCTGATGATAAAGAACGGGAATAAAATAGCGGATGTGCTGTCGCTCTTCTAGATTCGCCTCAATCACCAATTTTTCTTCTACAGTTAGCCAGTGGCGTGCATCTTGATAATCCTTCTGTCTAATTTGCAGCCTAGCCATACTTTCGGCTAAGTCAGCCTGAACACATAAATCTGCATGGTCACGCAAAATCCACGTCCGGCGCAAAATTTTATCTGCTTCTTTCAGACTCACAGAGGAACACTCTCGAATTAGTAGCCAGCTTTTGCGGACGATGATTTTTACAAAACAAGACCATTCACCACGCCGTTCTGATTGTTCTATGAGCCATTGCAGCCAATCTAAGCGATCATCCCAATAGGCATAGAGATTTGCATAGTGGCTTAAGAGAAGCCATAAATCCCTAACCGCTTCATAGTGTTCTTTGTCTTCACACCAATGAAGTACTGCTCGCAGATTTCCTTCTTCTGGTTCTAACTTATTGTAGTGTATCCATTTTTCCCAATCTTCTCCGGCATAATTGTGGGCAAAATCAAGATACCATCTCACCCAGCGCCTTCGTGCTTCCCTCTCAAAATCTGGGTAAGCGGCTAATTCTGCTAAGGCATATTCACGAGTCAGAGAGAGCATATCAAACCGCTTAGTCTCTGGGTTGAGATTCACCAAGGAAAGTTGCTGCAAACGTGCCAAGCCATTATTTACAACATCAGGAGCGGCTGTTAGTCCAGCAACCTCAGCCACCGCTGCGAGTATGGCAGAGTCAGGAAAAATCGCTAGTGACATGAGTAACTTGTGGGGTGGCTGTCCCTTGATTCCTTGCACTGATTGCTCAAAGCAAAAACGAGCCACATCACCTGTAGCCGAGGTTAATCGATTCAATACCGAGTTTAGGGAGTAGCCACTGGATAATTGACCAAGCGAATATACGATCGCCAGAGGGATTCCGCCGGTGCGATCATAGAGTTGCTTAGAGTCCTCATCGTTGATGCTTATACCTTTTTCTTCAGCTTGTTGTCTAATCAACTGCAAACCATCATCTGGAGGTAAGTTTCGCAGACGGATTGGCAGCAAGGCAATTTGTTCACGACTAGTAATTATTACTTTGATGCAAATGGGTAGATTATATAAAAATTCAATAACCTCATCCCTATCTTCTATAGTCTCCATATTGTCCACAATCAATAATGTTCTCCGTTTTGAGAGAATTTGGCGAACACGATCAAATTGGTCATTGGGAGGAGATTGAAGAATTGTCGGGTCGTCTAAAGCATTAGCAATTTCTCGAAAGATATCGCGTAGATTACGCTGTCCCTGTTGCCGCCACAAGATACTATTAGTGGGAATAAGTTCTTGTTGTTTCGCTGAAGTGAAAATAATCGCATCAAATTTAGGTGCGTCAGAAGAGTTTTCGTTACTAGCTTTTAAGCATAGATAAGCAGCTGCTAACACCAGCGCTGTTTTACCTACGCCACCAATGCCATGTACTGTAATCATGTGAGCGCCATGCACCGAGGAAAGGCGTTCTAATAGCTTCTTCATCTCTGCCTCGCGACCAATAAATTGGGTGTAAGTCGGTGCTGGCAAATTGTGGGGGATGTCACGACGTTGGATAGCAGCTACAACAGACCCTCTACGATAACCATGTTTTTCCAGAACGTAGACAAGATTACTGGACTTAACACTTTTATTTGCTTCACCTGTCAAAACTTCAATATCCCGATAGATATTGCTTAACCCTGCTCTGACAACAGTGTTTTTTTTGTGCAAATCTTGACCAATCTTTTTCAAGCTGTACCCACACAGTAACCCAAGTAACAAGTCTTTCCTAGTACTTTGTCTGTAACGCTTTTGAAGCGTAACTTCCAAATTAGTCAGTAGTCGATCTATCTCCCAGTCCAGCAAAATCTTGCGATTCCAACTTTTAGGTAAATTCCAATCTTCTGACTGACCTGACATAAATATCACCCAGTAAATTTGTAATCAATGTGGCATTAGCAACATTTTAACGAACAAAAGTTTAACAAATTAATAACAGATTAATAACATTTTTTTAACAGTGTTAACTCCTGTCTTAAATTTAACCAGTAAGCTAATTTTATAAGTTTATTTTTTGTCTCTAGTAACTAGAGGCTGCCGACCATATCGACTTCTAGGCTCTAAAATTTGCCAGATGATTTTTTTCACCAATTACTTAATAAAACTATGACAAATAAAACACTTAGCTTTCTAAATCTCTTGTTTGGACTAAAACAATCCCGGCGTTATTTTCCAGAAGAAAAACAAGTCTGTGTATTCAATAAACGTCCCATATTATACCGAGGCTTTTCGCCAAACTCTGCACAAGAATCAATCAATGAACTCCAAGAGCGACTGCAAGCTCAGGGTTTTCTCTCAACTATTAGTGGTAAATTTGACTTAGAAACAGAAGAGGCTGTAATTAAATTTCAGAAAGCTAATAATCTTCAGGTAGATGGGATAGTTGGGCCACTAAGTTGGTCTTGCCTTTTCTACCCAAAGCTTTACCGCAATCAAAAAAGTATGTCTCCAAAGTTACACGATGCAGTTAAAGAACTGCAAATTATTCTCAATGAAGAAGGATTTTTTAAAAAAGAACCTGATGGGTATTTTAGTCGTGAAACTGAGAGAGGCGTTAAACGCTTTCAAAGAACTTATGGACTGAAAGATGATGGTATTGTTGGCGCTGCAACTTGGGCTGTACTTTTGGGGATGCGACAAAAAATAGATAACAACAGCTTTCTCCAGTTAGTTTATTTTCTACCACCTCAATCCTGGTTTTTATGGGAACAGTTTTTAATGATCTCTTTCATTATGCTGGGTATTTATTATAGCCCCATACCAGGAGATGAACCTAAATGGAATACAGCCTTAGCAACTGCCTATGGGCTTACCTGTATAGTGCCTTTTCTCTTGGAGTGTTTACCTTTGAAGCCATCGAAGCAGACTAGCTTACCGCTTTTACAATACGCTCCTTATGTGTTGACTGGTATCTTTTGGAAACCTATTATCAATTTCATGGGGGGATTATTTAATTAAACATTTGGTAGTTAAATAAATGATGAGCGATGTCTACGACGGGCTACGCCTACGCTATTTTATGTTGTGTCTAATTTTCGGGTTGTGCTTGTAAAAAATTGCGATCGCTTCGGGCGGGTATGCGATCGCACATCGAAAATCAAACAAAGGCGGGTGCGGGGATTGAACCCGCTAATCCCCACAATGGTGGAGACATAACCGATAACCCTAATTCTTCGGCCCCGAGAGGCAAGTTGCGAACAAGGATAACCCGCCATGAAGCATGAAGGATAAAGTGTTTCATCCTTTACCCTTCAATATCTACAACTCACCTGTAGCTAGCATCTGGATAATCCGAGGCGTACCTGGGTCGAACCCTGCTAAATCCCAAGATAGCGAATCTTCAGGATCAACCAAAGTAATTTGGTAAGGTGTCAGCGTGACATACACCGCCTTGACGTTAGGATTTACCTTTTTGCGATACTCCTTCAGCGCTTGACTTGGATGCTTATATCCGGCCCAGCTTTCCGAGTCAGTCCAAAAGCAGACTACATCAGCTTTGAAATTATTCTTAATCATCCAATCGTAAGCTACGGACGCATCCGTTCCACCGAAGTTTTGATTGCTAGCTTTGCGAACCGCAGAACTAAAACTATCTTTGGCACTGATACCTAATTCCCGGAATTCTGTAGAAAAGCCGCGAATCATATAGTTTTTCTCTGCTTTTGCTGTCACCAGTGCCATTGTGGTGGCAATTTCACAACAACTCAGCCCCATATCTGCAACCAAGCTACCCATAGAACTAGAAACATCCACGGCGTGCATAAAGACTTTACCTGTGGGTTGCACAACATAAAAAGACAGTTCAACTGCCTTTTCTAAAATGTCCACAATCCGAGGGACTGGATTCCAAGTCTTTTTACTGCGTCCTAATGTTCCACCAGATTTATAAGTCTTAAGTGCTTTCAAAACATCAATCGGATGGATGCGACCTTTACGCAGATGTTCCTTGTTGTTGAGAACTGCTTCCACTCGTAGCAAATTGGCGCTTTCATCGGCTCGCAACACACCTAGTTCAGTTAAAGAACCCAGGTTACGTAACATTGCACTTATTGGCATTTCCTGAAATAGCAACTGCCAAGCAAGCTTGTCCATTTTGCCCACAGGTGCAGCCATTTCGTGGGTTAAGCGTCCTTGAGAAATCGCTTCATGGGTTTGGGTGGGATTCCGCTTCAGCCATTCGTACCACCAAATCTGCGCTAACGCCTCTGAGGGAATGTCTGTTGGCAATTCTTCCCAGCCTCTAACTACCCACTCAAATAGTTGACGGTGATTTTCTGTAGGCGGTTTGACATGGAACAACCGCAAAGCATCTCGGTGGGAGAAGCCTTGACGCTGTTGATATTTCAACAGTTGATAAGCTAAACCCTTGACATCTTCCCTTGAGAGCCAAGTTTTACCAGCTTCCCGCACGACTTTGCCAAATCCCCGCAGAGATTTTGTGTAGTTCAACCATTCGTAAAAGTGGCTACCAGTGCGAACAACTTGCGGGAAGATTTCACCAAATGCGTGTTTTGCTTTCGGTGCTTCACCCATCGACAGCAGCACCAAAGCTAATATAGGCGCACTGTTATTGATGGCGCGTCTATCGCTAGCATACAAAATTTCTTCCGCTACACGACCGGGATTTTCAGCAACAGCTTGTCTGACAACTGTTACAAAATCCTCAGTTAATTCCTTTTTTCCGGCGTAGTAAGTGCTTTTTGCTGTGCCAACCAAAAGACAGCGACGCAGCATTTTCCAAATGCCAGCATTAAACATAAAGCCACCGGAACGTCCCTGAACCATTTTTGTTTCTCGTCCAGGGATAGGCTGATTTTGGGGTGTTGTTGTCTTATTTTTAGTGAAAAAATTGTAATTCATCGCTTCATCTCCCGGCCCTTACGGGCAAAAATGAAAGGTGGCGAAGCGGGAATCGAACCCGCGACCTCTCGAACCCTATTCGATAACCCTAATTCGTCGGCCTTTACAGGCAAGGGGTGAAAAAGGATGTTTAGCGCTCTACCTCTGAGCTACCCGCCACATAAAAATTAAAAGTTAAAAATTAAAAATTTCAGCACTAGATTTGGTGTAGTGGAGCGGGAATTGTAGCTTGCTTCCCCCGCGACCTCCCGCTTGGCAGGCGATAACCCTCGATTCGTCGGCCTTTTCAGGCAAGGAGTGAATAAGGATATTTAGGCGCTCTATCCACTGAGCTACCCACCACATATAAAGTTATTGGTTAAACATTTAAAATTCGTGACTCAGCACTGAATTTGGTGTAGCGAAGTAGGATTTTTACCTACACCTCCAGAAGTTTGATCGAGGGTGTTTAAGTTATATACGATAACCCTTGATACTTCGGCCCTTCCGGGCAAGGTGGGCACTCTGTCATTTGAGCTATCCGCTACTGGCGCAAGTTAACTCTCTGGTGAAAGTTGACTTGTATTATTACTGTAGTATATGTATTATCTATTGTCAAGGGACTGACGATTTAAATTTATAGAGTTGTTGGTTGAGTTAGAAACCTTCTTTTTTCTCTGGGTCAAAACTTTTGTGCGATGATCGCAGACCAATAAGAGAAGTTCCAGTTTTAATAGGCTATAACACCTACAAGGTAAAGGTTTTGCCGGCAAGTTTGCCACAACTTTGCCAAAAGATACAAAAAAGTGTCACAATTTTTGCCAATATATATAATATTATTTCCACAAATTCACTTGGCAAAAATCGGCATGAGTGAAAAACCCATAGAAGACAACGGCAAGGCTTTTCTCGTTCTACTTTTGCCCATCTCGTTTTTGATTATTTTCCTGGTTGCTACCTGGAGGATTTTGCTAGCGCTAATTGTGCTGGGAATTGGCTTCAAGATTTGGCAGGAATATCAATGGCAACAGTGGACTATACGAGTTAACCCAATTTTTCATCAGTTGGTTCGAGAAAATCAGGGCAGACTTACCCCTATGGATTTGGCAATCAAGGGCAATTTTCCCGGAACAACGGCAAAACGCTACTTGGATGGTAAAGCCTCGGAATTTGGTGCCAGTATAGTCAATTCCGAAGAAGCGGGCCAGTCTTATTACTTTATAACTGCCAGCATTCTCGGCAATATTCTTGACAGTAGTGAGCCTGTCAAAGAACTTCCGGCTCAACCAGTTACTAAAACTGCGCGATCGCTCCTAGCACCACCACCAACAACATTTGAGGAGGAAGAAACAGAAACCGAATCAATACCACAGCCAACCCTAACCCATGAGGAAGCTAAACGATCGCTGGAAAAACAGTTAATTTTTGGCTCTCTGATCCAATCTGAACTTGCCAAACGACTAAGTGTCTATTCCAGCACAGTTTATAAACGACGAAACGATCCAGAGTTTCCTGAATGGAGTCGCAGTAAAGACCCTGATGGTATTGCCTGGTCATACTCAGAAAAAACTAAAGAGTTTTTCCCAGTAGAAGAAGAAGGCTAAAACAATTCGTAATTCGTAATTCGTAATTAGAATTTTTGAATTTTTGTTTGTAAACCTACAGCTTCGTTGATGGAATTTAATCCGTTTTGTTCTAGCTTGGAAAGTAAACCTGCTAGAATCCGGCGTACCATCAGTGGGCCTTCGTAAATCCAGCCGGTATAAACTTGGATCAAGCTAGCACCAGCAGTAATTTTTTCCCAAGCATCCTCTGGGGAAAAAATGCCACCAACGCCAATAATTGGGATTTCTCCTTGGGTTTGCTGCCAAATAAAACGAATTACCTCAGTGGAGCGATCGCGCAATGGTTCACCGCTAATTCCGCCAGCTTCTTCTTGAGGTGATTTGCCAGTTTGGTTAATTACCTGGGTTTTGAGTCCATCACGGCGGATGGTGGTATTAGTTGCAATAATTCCCGCCAAATTGTAGGTTTTAGCCAAAGAAATAATGTCAGCGATCGCAACCCAATCTAAATCTGGCGCTATCTTGACAAAAATTGGTTTATGTGAAGTGTTTTCTTGTTGTAATAAATTCAAGATGGCACTGAGCATAGAAGCATCTTGGAGCGATCGCAACCCCGGTGTATTAGGGGAAGAGACATTAACAACAAAATAATCTCCCAAATCCTTGAGTAGGCGAAAACTATCGAGATAATCCTGTGCGGCTTCTTCTAGGGGAGTTACCTTAGATTTACCCAAATTTATCCCTATGGGTATTAAGTGGGTTGACTCCTGTTTTTCCTTTGTCAAACGGGCCGCCATTGCTGCTGCACCGAGATTATTAAAGCCCATACGATTGAGAGCGGCTTTATCCAACGGCAAGCGAAACAAACGGGGACGCGGATTTCCTGGTTGTGCATGAAAAGTTACAGTTCCTAGTTCTGCAAAGCCAAAACCCAGATTAGACCAAATACCAGCAGCGACTCCATCCTTGTCAAACCCAGCTGCTAATCCTACAGGATTTGGGAAGTTTAGCCCAAACAAATTTTGTTCTAGGCGTGAATCATACAGAGATAAAGATTTTTGTAGGCGTTGGTTTGCCCAACTAGTAGGGGTTTGTGATAGCCAGCTAAAACTGCGAATCGTCTGCTGGTGTAACCACTCTGGGTCTGTTTTTACCACATTGAACAAAAGCGGACTAATTGCAAATTTATAAATATCCATTAGCTTTGATTTTTGGAACTAGCGCAGATCATTCCTTTTGAGATTGTCTAATTCTCTCGCAGACTAGTAGTCTGCCAACCCAAAAATGCTAAGTGAGGACTGGGTAAAGGGTAAAGGGGACTGGGTTTGGGATTTAAACCCTTTCCCCCTTACCCTTTACCCCGCCAAGTTCACTTGGCGAACTACTAGCTGCTCAAATTGATCCATTGAAGTTATTTCAATACCAGGTTCATTTTGTAGTCTGTCCATGTACGTTTGGAAAGCGGCCTGGTCTTGTGGATGTTTTTTCACGTAGTCTCTTAATTGTTCTATACTCATTGCAGCAAGATTTCTATCGGTCATAAAAACCTCACTTTCCCGTTCAGAAGACTGTCGTCAACTCACGCGCAATTCATCTCAAAACTGAATCCGCAGGGTTCAGTGTGAGCCTTCTTGCTGTTTAAGGTAAATTACTTAATCTGACGCAAACTAAGAAAAATTCAACGGTTTGTTTTGCTATAGGTACTTGTGGGTACATAACCGCCTATTAAGCTGTTCCGGTTAAATATTAAACACTTATGGCGATATTACTCAGGGTGGTTTTCTGGGCATCTTATATATTACAAGTTATGTTAACCAATAAATCAGATGGGGCAGCCGCAAAAACCTATAGCCGCCGAACAGCAGATCCTCTCTTTGGGGCGCGTCCTCCAGAGCCTCAGAGAAGAAGATGATGTTGACGTTCTGATTGAAACTACTATTTCTTATCTTAAAGAACAGTTTGACTACAAACTGATTTGGATTGCCCTTTATGATCGCCTGAATCACATATTATTCGGCAAAGGCGGTATTTCACCGGGTCGTGACACAAGCTTTTTATACCAAAAGGTTGTTCTCAGTCCTGGGGATTTATTAGAGCAAGTGATGATTGAACAGCATCCCTTGGGCATAGCTGATTTACAAACTGAGATCCGCGCCGCCGAATGGCGCACAATCGCTGAAAAATTTCAGATTCAAGGAACGATTCTTTTACCAATTCGCTATAAAGACCGTTGCTTAGGTTTGCTGTTACTGGGCTCAGAACGCTGGGGCTATTTACTGACAGGGGAAGCAAAAGCACGTTTAATGATGGTTTTAGGTGAATTGGGGGCATTGCTTTATCAACAAGAGATAAATAAGCAGCAAAAGCAAACTAAGCGAACCGATGAGCCATTATTAGAATTGCTTGAAAATTTACGCACCCTCAATAACCTTAATCAAAGGCTGGAAGCAGGGGTGCAAGCAACTCATAAATTTATTTCTCCTAGCCGGACAAATGTTTACTGGTTTGAGCGGGAAGGACGCTACTTTTGGTGTCGGATGAGCAATCAACTTGTCAAAATCGATCGCAATTCCAGCACTCAGCAAGCGGCGGGAATGACTGTACAAGACTTGAGTGACTTTTATTATGCTTTAGCAGTGAACCAAATTGTTTCAATTGGTGATGCCCGCAGTTCTTTGAAAAGCCATTTTACGGCAAAATTACTGCAAAAGCTGAAAGTGCGATCGCTCTTAGCCGCTCCAATAATCTGGCAAAAGAACTTACTCGGTTTTCTGGCGGTGGAAAGCAATGAACCTCGAATATGGACGGAGGCAGACAAAAATTTTGTTCAGGGTGTGGCTGGTTTAATCTCCCTGATTGCCCCTAACGAAAGTATGGAAAGTACTATTAAACAGATTCAAGAAGATACCCAACTGACTAGTCAAGTTGCCCAAGGTATCTATAGCGAACATGACCTTCAGGAAACCTTACACAGCTGTGCTAAAAAAGTTTTAGCTCGACTAACAGCCACCCGTTTTTTGCTGTTGCAGTACGATCCTGAACAGAATAATTATCAATTTATTTACCAAAGTCAGCCCCATAACCGCCGACCGTTGACATTTAGCCTGAATATTCTCAAAGAATTAGATGGACAGCTTTTGCAACGTTCAACTGAAGCGGTGGAGATTGAGAATTTAGATGAAGATTTACGCTTTTTTAACTGGCGGCCCTCTTTACTAGAAAGTGGAGTGCGATCGCTACTTATTTGTAAATGCACTAACGGTACTATCCCCGCAGCACTTTTAGTCATCACTCACGAAACCTATCGTTCTTGGACAACTCTCGAAAAAGAGTTACTGTGGGCTGTTAGTCAACAAATAGGTGTGATTGTTCGTCAGTGGCAATTACACAACCGCACTACCCAGCAGCAAAAAACTTCCCAGGCGTTTGAGCAATGCTTAAATATCCTGACACAAACCCAGAACAGCAAAGTCGAAGTCAATAAAAAGCATTTAGAACATACAGCACTCGAACAAATAGCATCAATTCTGGGTTGTCCCCTGGCGTTACTGCTATCTTGGTCGCCCGGTGAAAATTTGGCAGAAATTATTCCTGGAGTGATTGAAAATAGTCAATTTGGGATTTTTTCCGATGCCTCTATTCCTATCCAGTCTGAAGCCTTAATTCAGTGGGCACTGGTTACGGAGAACTACCTGACTTTGAAGGTGGATAATTTACCCTCGGAAACTCGAAAATGGTTGAATACTCCAGATAAAGGTCAAATTTTGGTGATGGCATTACGTACCAATGCTGATTATGAAATCACAGGTGTAGTGTTGTTAGCAGACTATCAAGAGCGTCGCTGGTCACAACAAAACCTGAATGCGATCGCAACTCTGATTTCTCAATTAGCTTGGTGGCGTCGTCAAAAGCAAATTAACCGACTTTTAGAGACCACAACAGAGGAATTACGACAACTCAACTGGTACAAACATCGTCGCCTAGAGGAAATCCAAAGAATAACGGCGCTATCCCTGAAACAAATACATGATTTGGGCATTCCTGCGAATGAACTGACTCAGATGCGCTACCAGCTATTGCTAAGACAATTAGACCACACAGCCACCTCTATGAGTGGAATGCTAAAACTTGAGAACTGGCAACTACATATCAGTTGGGAAACTATGCCCATAGCCAGTTTACTGAAGCGATCGCTCGAACGCATCGATAATTTGCTCAAACAACAAAAGTTGTGGATTGGTGTACATGGCTTGGGACAAACAATTGAGGAGCAAGAATCAGCAAAGAATTCTCCATTAGCCAGAGGCGTTCCTTCTTCTAGCTCTCAATCTGCAATGGCGATCGCTGGTGATATTGTCAAAATTGAATTAGTTATCCATGAATTGTTGGTTACTGCCTGTAACCGTTCTCCAATTGGCGGCAGAATTGACATTTGGTGTCGTCGTTTAGATGCCTCAAAACCCTCCGAGGCAAAGTATTCTTCTACAAGTGGAGGGGGTCAACAGACATCGCTGGAACTGTCGATTACATACAACGGTGCGATCGAACCACAGCTACTAACAGAACTACATGATAATACACCCAAAGATGTGCTTGCTCCCACCAACCTCGACCAACCCCCAGCTTTACATCTGCTAATCTGCCAAAACCTCATGCAGGAGTTAGGAGGAGAGTTGAATTTTTATCAATTACCAGATAATCGGGTAGTTAGCCGTTTGCTGTTGCCTTTAGTTGGTCATGATTCTTAGTACGATTTTTCAAAGCAAGTATCTGAAAATGAGCTTGAGTTAAAAAAAAATAAAAAATCTAAATGTAGGGTGTGTTATCGCTTCCTTAACGCACCATCCGAAAGTTTGGTGCGTTAGCCTACGGCGTAACACAACCTACGTGTATTTCAAAAATTAAATATAAGTCTTATCCGTCAGTCACTTTTTAACTAAAAGCGTTAACAATTTATCGTTGTCTCTGTCAAGGATAATTAAACGGAAATATAACATTATCTTGGCAATATTCTCAACTATTTTGTATATATTTACTGAACTTATCAATAGTTGAATTTGGAGTTATTAATAATTTTAATATATTTAGAAAAACGTGACATTTATGAAAAAGCTAGTTAATATGTAACTTGATAAAACGCTGATAAAAAATAAATAGCCAGCCAATAATTGGCAAAGTCGCCTATAAAATATGGCTATTAATGGTATTTAAATAAGAATTAACAATTATCCTTAGCGTTGGTTGACCAACAGTTAATCTTTGGGAGAGTGCGGACAGCAATCTTTTAAGGCTTGTGGTGCAGTAGATTGAAGTTTTAGTAGAAAAGCTTGGTAAAAAAAAGTCGAAATATATGGATTAAATATTACCATCAGATTTCAAATTTAGCACTAAGAATTAAACAAAAATAATTTCTTGCGAGAGCATGTCTAATTTTAAAATTTACATAATTTCTTAAAATTTGCATCGATTTTGGTATGAAAATAGCAGGTAAGTCTAGATTTATTTAGGTAATAAGATGAAATTAGCAAACCAAATAATAACAGTGAGTTTATCGGTTATAACTTTACTGCCAAAAGAAGTAAATTTATGGTGCAAAAATAATACAATAGCAGGCATTAATCTGATTGGAAATAAACTCTTAATCTACCAATTTCAAAAATAAAAACATGAAATTTATATGCTTGGAGAAATTTATAAATGACTTTTAGATACTTCAAATATTGGTTTAAATTTAATTCAATCCAAAACATTATTGCTTTAGCTTTTATATCATTTTCTAACTTGTATAGTGCATCTGCTCAGACTAATCTTAAAGGTGGAATTGACTGGATTTTAGTAGTAGATACTTCTGCTTCAATGCGTGGTGTAGGTGGAACAAAAAATATTTTTGAACCAGTCAAGAATTCTATTACTGAATTTGTCAACACGGCCAGATTAGGCGATACCGTTACTATCTATACTTTTGACAAAGATGTAACTTTAAATGCAAATGATATAAAGATTACCAGTAATCCAGACAGAGGTAAACTCAAGCAAATAATTAGTTCACTTCAGGCTGAGGGTGTGCGGACTCATACAGGTAAGGCTGTGCAAAAAGCGCTGCAACATTCTGCTTTATTAAACCAAAGTGCTAATGCTCTTGGTCGGACTGTCAGCATAGTATTCCTGACAGATGGATTAGAAGATGTGCGTGGTATTCCTAATCCTGTTCTTATTCCTAGTAATACCCAATTTTTGCGTGAGCAACAATGCAAACCCTATATATTTTTTGTGTCTTTAGGATTAAAAGAACACGAAAAGCAACTGAATGACTTTGCTAACAATCCAGCGCTTTGTGGGAAGGGACGGGTATTACGAGATCCTGGAGGAATTCAGTTGAACCAACTGGCTCAAAATATCCGACCAGTACTAATTACACCTAAGCTTGATGTCAATTTACTCACTACCAATTTGCAGGCAGTATTACCTGGGACAACTACTGAACCACTCAATATTAATAGCATCAGTAATGTCAATGGTAAGGTAAGTTTGCAACTAGAAGACCCTAAACAAAGCGGTATTCGCTTAATTCCCCCTGATCGCACCATCGACTTAGCTGCTAATCAAGCAACAGTCATTCCCGTGCGTTTACAGATACCACCGGAGGCAAAGGGGGGCGCGAATAGCTTACGCTTGGTGTTGATAAGTGCAGATCAAGCGATCGCACCAATTAAAGTTGACCTACCTATAAGCATTAAGTCACAACTGCAAATACAACCTAAAAAGATAGATTTTGGCTCAATAGAAGCAGGGAAAACCACTGAAACCCAAACTTTGGTACTTCGCAGCAATATATCTGGAACAGCTAGCTTACAACTGCAAGGCAATTCCAAAGACGTTTCTATGGCAGAACCTTCAGCAGCCATATCCTTACAACCAGGAGAAACTAAAATTCCTGTGCAGTTGCAGGTTACTGATAGTAGTTTTGCAGGTGATCGCACTTTTACCTTAGTCCTAACCCCAGATAACTCTATCGTTAATACTGTCAGTACAGAAGCTCATCTGTATATTTTGATGCCACTATGGCGAAAAATAGTTATTTGGTTGCTCTTACTGCTGTTGGTGTTTTTAATTACCCTGATAGTAGTTTGTTTGATTCAACGCAAAACCCCCTTGGAATTAGTCGAAGATTTCCGCAACCGTAAACGCTTAGAAGGAGCGTTGGTAGTGCTAGAACCACTGCCACAATCATCGGAAGACGAAGAGATTAGTCTCACTGATCTACACAAGGGTAGAGTATGCCTGAGTGATTTGATACCAGCTATTGCTCCGACAAATTCTGATGCCGAGTTAGTCACAGTTTGGCGGTTAGGCAAAAAGAATATAGATTTGCGGTGTTTGAAAGGTGTAATTTTTGTCAATACTAAAAATATAAATACAGATGAACTCTTCAACGAGGACATCATCGAGATTGGCAACGTTAAGTTGCAATTTAACTGGATTGAACGTCAAAGACCCTCTGAGACAAGCAGTGGGCAGACAAACTTTTGAATAATATCACAGGAAAGTGAATGTTAAGTCCCACGGTTGTGCGTCCCACGGTTGTTTTTCGTCCTACCGTTGTTATCGGGCTAGGAGGAACGGGTTATGAAGTTGTACTCAAACTTAAAAAGCGATTTATAGATGTTTACGGCTCAGTTCCAGAAGTTATTCGTTTTATTTCTATTGATACTACCGAAAATATCCAAGAACGAGAAAAATCACCTGATGGCACTAAGGTTGTCTTAGAACCTAATGAACTTTATGCAATTTCTGTCGCAAATCCCCTACCGCTAACACGTAACGACCACATCGCTGAATGGTGGCCTAGAGACATTTCCGCAGCCAGCTTAATCAGTGGCGCTGGACAGATTCGGGCACGGGGACGGCTCGCCTTATTTGCGAAAGTAGGTGATATTGACGCTTTAATCGCTCAAGCAATCAATGCTGTCCGCGAAATTCGCACCAGTAAACAAGCATTTTCAGATAACTTTCAAGTTTCCAGTCGGGATGGTGTCGAAGTTTTTATTGTTGGCAGTTTGGCTGGTGGGACGGGCAGTGGCACATTTTTGGATACGGCTTTTTTAACACGAGAACATCTCAATAATTTTTCTAATATTACGGGGGTATTTGTTTTACCGAGAGTGTTTGCCAATATTCCCCAAACTCACTTGGTGAAGTCTAATGCCTATGGCGCTCTCAAGGAAATCGAACACTTTTGGGGATTGTCACCGTCTAATAGCATTGAAATTGATTATGGCATCAGAAAAATCAAAGCCGATCGCCCTCCCTTTGATGCTGTATTTTTAATTGATGGGGTTAACAAAAATGGAACTGTAGTCGGTCGTCCAGACGATTTGCAAAATTTAGTTGCAGATGGCTTGTATATCCAGATTGGTTCTCAAATCGGTTTAGACGCTGCTAACGTTGCTGATAACATTCGCGCTTATCTAGCAACTGGTGAAAAAGTTCGAGGACGCAATATAAATTACTGTAGTTTTGGCTTTGCTACTCTGACTCTACCAGTACAGCAATACGAGCGGATGAAATTAGAGGATGCTCAAAACTTGTTAAAGAATGAGTTGATGGCATCTACCGCAACAATCGATTTAGAAAGCGAAATCACCCGGTTTTTAGAAGATTGCAAGTTAGCAGATGCAACTACTGTTCTGAATGCGTTGACTGAAAGCGATCGCGGCGGGCAAATGAAACCCGAATTCCGAATTGGCGAAATGCGTTACGATCGCACAGCTTTGCCGACAATCAAAGAACTCTACAAACGGCAGCTAGATCAATTTGAGCAACGGACGGCTCAAGAACTAGGACTGAGTTTTTATCGCTTAGAGCAGACTGCAACTGCTGCGATCGCAACTTTCTGGGAGCGGAGTCTCAACCGTCCTAATGGACTAGCTTATGTTTTGGAATTTTTAACCCAACTTTCCCAAAAGCTAGATGAATTACAGCAGAGCGTCCAGCGCAAGTCGCAAGAGGCGAAATCCAGTTTCAATACTTTGAAATTAGAACCACAAGAAGAAAAGATTAAAGAAGCCGCAGAAACTTGGTTCTCAAATAAAAATACTATTCAAGCCACTTGCCAAAGATATAAAGAACGGGCTGACCAAAAGTGGAAGACTTATTTACATTGGAAGCGGTGTGATAAGGCGGCTGAACTTTATGGTGTGTTGCGGGCTAAGGTAGAAGAAATCCAGGAAAAGTGTCAGCGTCTACACAGCAACTTAGATAAAGTTTATCGAGATTTAGAACAGAGTTATCACGAGGTCAGCCGTCAAGGAAGTAATGATAATCCTTTTATTCACACCATTCAGCGCATCAATCTGCAATCGAAACGCCCCAAAGTTACTGGCGAAGATTTTATCCGTTGGCATCGAGAACAGTCTCAAACTTTAACGAATTGGTCTGAGAAAAAAGCTGAAGATGTCAAGAACGAAATTCTAAAATTTGTAAATGAAGCTTATTACCCTCTCACCAGCATGACTGTTGAGCAGGTTTTAGCAGATAGTAATCCCGAAGATGCGGGACAAGATTTGCAACAACTTGGCAAACTTGCAGTTCCTCTCTGGCAGTATGAAGTATCGGAAATTCCCATTCAACAGCAGCACTTAATTACAGAATTTTATTACTACGGAGTAGAGAGCAACAACACAATTTTTAGCGATCCACCTCTTTCTAGTCGCTTGCCTAAAGGAAGTAATAATCCTTCTTTCGTACCGACAGGTGAACCTCATAAGGTCATGCTGTTTCGAGTGGAAGTCGGTGTTCCCTTATTTGCCTTCAACGGCATGAGGGAACTAGAGTCAGCTTACCTAGATCCGAATAAAGTCTTCAAACACTTACATCGCAATTGGACAAACTTAGCTAATTTAATTCCTCCAGAAGACGACGGTGGGGCATTGCGTTGGTTTGCATTAGCCCTGGCACCTGATCCGTATAAATTGGTTGTCAATCAGAGTAAAAAATATTTTGTTTCCACAGAACAAGCAAAAAGATTAGAAGGTGGAGTTTTGCTTTTGGGAGGCGATCGCAAGTCAGCATTTAAAGCTTTTAAAAATAACTTGCCTCTAGTTAAGGAAATTGCTGACAAAGTTGAGCGGATTACCCACGAAGACCAAGACAAAGCCAAATCTACGTTGCAAAACTACATCAATCACCTCAATCAGGTTTTAAAGGGAGGCAAGGTTGATGCCCAGATTCAAGAACAGGTAGAAATGGAAATCCAGGAAATTGAAGCCTACCTGGAAGATTTAGATGTGATTATTTAGCCCCATATTTTGCACTCTGAGAGTGTTCCCATGCCAAAACCAACTATTTTACTTGCACTCGATCCTCACAGTGCCGCTTTTTGTGCAGCTATTAAACGGCAACTGCAAGAATTTCCAGCCGAGCAAACCTGTTTAATTCAAACTCATACCTTAACTTGGGATGGTCAAGCTTTTGGTTTTAGTAGTGAGTTAGATAAGTTTGCTGATATGAGTTTTGATCTGGCTCAAACTCATAGTAAACAAGCTTATGTCTCCAAAATCCGCACCCAGTTCACCGAAGCGACTGGCGAGATCCAAACTGCACTGATTGAATTATTGAAAACGGCTAGTCAATCAAAAGAAGCGATCGCTGCAAAACGCCAAGGCGTGGAAATCAGCAGCACCCATCGAATATATCTCATGCTTTCAGTTAGCAATCAATTTGCTATGGGAGTAGTTTTTGACATAGTACGCTTGATTCGTTGGCTATTTTCTAAGTACTTTACAGATATTCCTTACAGCTTAGAAGCTTTATTACTACTACCAGGGTTATTTACCCAAGCCACAACTGCTGATTACGGTGCTGCTTACACGTTCCTGAAAGAGTTAGATTACAAAATGACAAGTGGCGTTGTGATTACAGGCGCTCAAAAAGTACCACCTTTTGATAACTGCTGGCTGATGGATGAGCAGATTGGGGGACTGAAGGATAATTTACCTAGCTATGCTGATGCTTTGGCAGGTTTTCTGACCATCGAACCGGAAACCAGTGGCTTATTGATTGGCGCACAAAAAGTCAGGGGGAAAATACCTGCATATAGCGCATTTGGCTATGGAGAACTATTTTTTCCAGGAGAAACGACTATTAACCGTTTGAGTGCTGCCTTAGCTGCCGATATCGTCATGGAGCAGTTTTTACCAAAGGCAGAATTCACTCCAGAGGCAAGCCGCAAATGCCTGTTAGATGCCAAAGGATTTGTCCTCAGCGAAGATTTCAGCAATGCTTTTCTGCAATTAGAACGAGATAACGGCAAACCAGTTTGGCAAGATTTTAATCCGCGCATTGAGATGCGTGCTGGGATGGCGCGGGAATATGGAATGGAATTGCAGCGTGCTTATCGGCAATTTGAAAATAAAGAGCTACTTGCTTATAAGCGATCGCTGGAAAATTGTTGCAAACAATTACAGGCAACACTAACTGCCTTCTTAGACCGCAGCATTAATATCTATGCTGATGCTACACCTAGAGGCTTGCATGAAGGAGTTAGGCTATTAAACATATTGACCTTTTTTTATTTGGAACTGCAAACGGATGCCATTGGCGATCAATCCGAGAATCTGGTTACAGAACTGCGTGCAGCTGAAGCGTTTCTCGACTCAAGATTGCAAGTAACAATTGATCAAGAAGCCACTCAAAAGTTGCTCAACCAAGTTCTATCCTTAAAATTACGGCAGCAACAATTACAAGATGTTTTAGCTGAAAGAAACTCTGAAGAACAACAGCAAGAGATAAAAACAACTCATAAACAGCTAGAAACGGCTATTGCTGAGTATCGCCAAGCGTTAAATGCCGAAATCGAACAAGCTCGACAAATTCGTTCTATAGCGATCGCTCACGCCCGTGAACAAGCCGAAGCTGCGATCGTTTCATCTCAAAATCTACTAACTCTCACTGAAAATCAACTTGAAACAGCCACAGATCAACTAAATGAACTGCTAGCAGAAGAAAACCAATTTCGCTCTCAGTATCTGGTCATTTATCCTATTTTTGTTGCCACTGCTTTATTAGGCTTGCTGATTATGACTGGAATTTTCAGTCAATCAACACTATGGTTGTTATTGAAAAATTTTTGGGCTAACTTAGTTAATTATTTGCTTTGGACTGCTATAACAATTCTGACTTACTTAGGGATGGTTTGGCTCAAGTACAGTACTAACATTCGCGGTCGAATTGAAAAGGCACAGAAACAAATTAAACGACTAGAAAGTACCGTTAAAATAACTATTGTAGAATTACGCCGCAGCTATAATGAAAAATTAAAGTTAGAGTATGATTTATACGCTCAAAATCTTCGTGTCGAAGCATTAAATTATCTGATCAAAACAGCTAAACAAAAGGCGGAAAATCTCAGGCAAACTCTTACTAACTTGTCTGAAATATATAATGAGTTAGTTTCTCAACGCGATCAAGCTACGACGAAGTTCTCAGAAATTAGACTCACAGTACTCACCGATGCTGATACTGATGCTTATTACCAAAATTTCCTGACTACACTAACAACTGAGACATTCACTCAGGAGCAAATTAGTCGCTCTCAGTCATGGAAAATTACTGCTGAAGAATTTAAAAACCAACTGATCAGCTATGCTCACCAACAGTTTAAGCAATTGAGCAATTTGTCTATTGGGGAAGTATTAAAACAATCCGATTTAATAGCCGCAAACACTGCAAATTTGCGTTTGAATCAACTTTATAATAGCGCTAATTTGTTGCTGCGAATTCAGGATATTGACACTAATTTAAACCCAACTTCTCAAAGAGAGATTACCCTCTGGGTGGGAGCAAAAGATAAAGAACAAATGTTTGCGCTTTACAGTCGATTTAGTCGCACTTTAACCGCCTTGGTAGCTGAAGATGAGCGACGGTTGTGTGTTTTGACCCGTTCGTTGGGTTTTCCGGCTTATTTTCTCAGTCAAATTGAGTTTTATCGAGACTGCTATGAACGGACTCTGAGCGAACAAATCGAGTTAGACGAAAACATTCCCGATTTAATCCCAGAGGAAATTGGTTCTGGTAGGGAATTAAAACTAGCTTATCAAACCCTGCTGTTAGCGATCGCTCTTGGGCTACTATCCCAGGATTCTCAAGGTGATTATCAATTCAACGGTCGGTCAATTGGTAAAAACCGAGAACAAATTACCTCAGCTTTAGCAACTGAGTTTACCTTTCAGGAAATCTATGGAGACTTAGAAGAACGTATCGAAACATTTGAACGTGATTTTATATACCATAAATTACAGGAATTAGAAATATCTGCTTCATATTTAAATAATTACGAAGATAAGCTTTTAGATCATCTCCTCTCAGCGTATAACCCTCTGAATTAGGCATTAAATTGCCACCTTTTACTTCTCTGGAAATTTCATATAGACCTAACCACTTCCCTAAGAGGGAAGAAGAGTAAGATTCAAAACCTCTCTCCTAAAAAGAGAGGTCAAAATAAGTCTAAAGACAGATTGACAACACATTTATTCTCCGAAAGTATTCTCCCTTCATAGCAAACTGGTTATAATTATCTTCCATCTCTCTTAGAAATCAAATTCTCATATACACAGCATTTATATGGGACGTGTTCGTTCTAAATCTGACCTACCTACAAAAATCTGTCCGGTATGTCAACGTCCTTTCACATGGCGTAAAAAATGGCAAGATTGCTGGGACGATGTGAAATACTGCTCAGAACGTTGTCGTCGTCGCCGTTCTGAAGCTCAAAATGAAACTAATCGCAACACAGACGCAAATAGCGCAGGGGATTAATGGAGTTACAGGTGCAACCTAAATTAATTATTCATGGGGGAGCTGGTAGTTCTCTCCACGGTAAAGGCGGATTAGAGGCCGTGCGCCGATCGCTCCATACAGTAATAGAAGAAGTCTATTCTCTGCTATTGTCAGGAGCAACTGCTTCTGAGGCGGTGGTGCAGGGTTGCCAAATGCTCGAAGATAACCCCCGCTTTAATGCTGGTACTGGTTCAGTATTACAATCTGATGGTCAAATCCGTATGAGTGCTTCCCTAATGGATGGGGCATTAGGGCGGTTTAGTGGTGTAATTAATATTTCGCGGGTGAAAAATCCCATTGAGTTAGCACAATTTTTACAAAACTCGCCAGACCGAGTGCTATCAGATTTCGGATCGGCTGAGTTGGCGCGAGAAATGCAACTTCCCAGCTATAACGCTTTAACTGATTTGCGGTTACAAGAGTGGATGCAAGAGCGCCAGGATAATTTTAAAAGCACAATGGCTGGCGTGGTAGCAGAACCCGAACTGCTTGAAACCAGCAATGCTGGACGCGGAACCATCGGCGTAGTAGCTTTAGATGCATCTGGTAGGCTAGCTGCTGGCACTTCTACTGGTGGTAAGGGATTTGAGCGGATTGGAAGAGTAAGTGATTCTGCGATGCCAGCAGGTAATTATGCTACTAATAATGCTGGTGTTAGCTGTACTGGCATTGGGGAAGATATCATCGATGAGTGTTTAGCTCCCCGGATTGTAGTACGTGTCACTGATGGGATGTCCCTGAAGGAGGCTATGCAGCGTTCCTTTGGAGAAGCACACCAGAACAAACGAGATTTAGGAGCGATCGCTTTAGATGTCAGTGGAGCGATCGCTTGGGGTAAAACTAGCGAAATTTTACTCGCCGCCTACCACGACGGCGAAAAAATTGGCGATACTTTGGAATGGAATGATATTGAATTGATTGGCTATTGTTGAATAAATTCTAGCGCCTGAGTTAAGATTTCTTTCTGGTCAACCATTGCAGCCAATTCTTGGGCTTCATAACGCCCCTCAAAAGCTTCTAGCGCCGCTCTTTTCAGTGCCACTTGATATCCTTGTTGCAGAATATCCATTAATTCTGTCTGATTCAAGTAATAACCACCGGATTTGCGGCGCTTGTTTATTTTGTTGATTTCACGCACTGTATTTTCTATCGAAACATCCCAAGAGCGAGTCGAACGTTTTTCAGCCTTTTGTTTAATTAAATGGATGAGCAGAATTACACCATAACTATCAATTTTATTGATTTTGTCACTGAGGCTCATTTCTTCTAACTCATCCACCAACAGCAACGCCTCATGGATTTTGCCTTGTTCTAGAAATTGCCTAAGTTCTAGCAGTTCTTCCATGTTATTTTTTGAGATTTTGGCTTCACTATTAATCTAGCTAGATTAGACATCTTGCAAAAATCCTGGTTTATGCTCTCAAACCATAGATCAACCGCGATTAATATCAATGAATTATTTATGTTGATCTGTGGTTTCATTTTCAACACTTTTCCTTTGCCAAGCTGGTTTCACCACCTGACGACTACGGGCAATCACTAGAGAATTATTAGGCACATCTTCTGTAACGGTAGAACCAGCTGCAATGTAAACATCATCTCCCAAGGTGATTGGAGCAACTAAAACGCTATTGGCTCCAGTTTTCGTGCGATCGCCTATTTTGGTACGGTGTTTCTTCACGCCGTCATAATTGGCAGTAATTGTACCGGCACCAATATTCACCTGATTGCCGACAACGGTATCACCTATATATGATAAATGTGCTGCATTCGTGCGATCGCCTAATTGGGTATTTTTTAATTCCACAAAATTCCCCACACGGCAATCAGCACCAACTTGTACGTGACCGCGCAAATGAGTATAAGGGCCAATTCGGCTTCCCGCCTGCACAGTGCTATCTATTACTACTGAATACTGCACCGTGACGTTTTCAGCCAACTGGCTATTTTCAATTAAACTTCCTGGCCCAATATGACTTCCTGTTTTAATTACCGTATTTCCCCGCAGATGAGTTTGGGGTTCAATAATTACATCGGGCTGTAATTCCACTGTTTCATCAATGGTGATGCTTGTAGGGTCGATGAGGGTGACACCTGCTAGCATCCATTTTTCCTTGACTCGTTTTTGCAAAATCTCGTAGGCTGTTGCCAGTTGCAGGCGATCGTTAATGCCGAGAATTTCTTGGTTATCTTCCACATTCACCGCCATCACTTGTCCCACCTGAGTGACGGCATCAGTGAGATAGTATTCTTTTTGGGCATTGTTTGCCTGAAGGTGGGGAAGTACCTTTGCCAAATCTGGCCAACGGAAGCAGTAAACTCCAGCGTTAATCCGCTGATTTTGTCTTTGAGCAGCAGTACAATCTTTGTGTTCGACCATAAGCTGCACAATATTTTCATCGTTACAAAAAACTCGCCCGTAGCCCGTGGGGTCTGGTAGGTACGAGGTAAGAATGGTGGCAGCATTCTGATTTTGGGCGTGAGTTTGTAACATCTGCTGGAGAGTTTCACTGCGTATCAACGGTAAATCGCCGTTAAGTATCAGCAAATCCCCTGTGTAATCTTCCAAGTGTGGAAGTAATTGCTGGATGGCATGACCGGTTCCCAGTTGTACAGTCTGTTCAACAAACTCCAAGTTGAGAATTGAATGCATGGCGGTTTGCACTTCTTCGGACTGATACCCGACAATTACGATTCGTCGTGAGGGCGAAAGTGCTTCTACACTTTCGATAACTCTCTCGACTAGCGATCGCCCACCCAAAGAATGTAAAACCTTGGGTAAACGTGATTTCATCCGTGTGCCGCGTCCCGCCGCTAGAATTGCTACAACTACCATAATTAGCTATCAGCTATCAGTGAAATTATGATTAATGCTGTTGGTACTTTAAGATATAGGCTCAAATCATACCAAGCTAATCATAGAAGACTGAAATATACAATGAGTCAGAATTATACCAATTTTTGCTCATTAGGGTAGCTACAAATACCCCTATGCCTGACAGCATCGAATAAACTGTGCAAATTGCTGCATTAGTTTGGGATTACGCCAACCAGAATTAGCTTCTTCTAGCATCACTGAAAGTGCTTCTTCTGTGGTATAGGCTATTTTGTAAGGTCGTTCACTACTTAAAGCATCATAAATATCAATTAATTGAAATACTTGTGCCAGATAGGGAATATCATCCCCCTTGAGTGCATCAGGGTAGCCTGAACCATTCCAGCGTTCGTGGTGATGACGAATAATAGGAATTACACCCCGCATACTGCGTAGTGGCTGGCAGATTTTTTCTCCAATCAAAACGTGCTGCTTCATGATCTCCCAATCTTTGGCGGTGAGTTGTTCTTTTTTCAGCAGCACAGCATCGGGAATACCGACCTTACCAATATCGTGGAGATAACCACCCCACATCAAATCTCGAATTTGGTAGCGTGAGAGGTTGAGGTATTCACCAAAAAGTTGTCCTAGTTTTACCAGGCGTTCACAATGGTTGCCTGTATTAGGATCGCGGCTTTCAATCGACATAGCAATGGAAAATAATACTTGTTCGGCATGGTCTAAATCTTCGTTCAGACGCTTCTGCCGTACCAAGGATTTCACACGTGCAGCCAACTCTACACGATCAAAAGGTTTGGTGAGAAAATCATCTGCCCCAACTTCAATTCCCCGAATGCGCGATCGCCTGTCATTTAATGCTGTAATAAAAATCACTGGGATTAGCCTAGTTTGCTCATCCTGTTTCAGCAATTGGCAAACTTCAAATCCATCCATTCCTGGCATCATCACATCCAGCAAAATCAAATCTGGTTGTTTTTGAGTTACCAATCCTACAACAGTAGAACCTCTGTCTGCCTCAATGACTTCGTATCCTTCCATTCCCAAGAGGGCAACAGCAGTCATCCGACTGGCGGCATGATCGTCAACTACTAAAACCTTCGGCGGATCTAAATCAAACCCATTCACTTTAGAACCTTTGACTTGTAGTGTTCTAGAGACCAATGAATCATCACCACAATTAATATCAGATTTTATCCAAGAAGATACTGCTTGGCTATTTTTAAGCATAAGGTCTTCCTGAGATAAGCCTAAAGAATAAGCCTCCACATTATTCTGCGATCCTACAACATGATTTGAACCAATACTCTTTACTGTGCTAATGGGGTTTGACTCACTAACAATTTGTTCTGTAAAGCCTGTATGGTTGGATTTCCATTGAATCACAAAGGCACTCCAAGTTTTTGCACAAGTTAACAGTGTCAGATTTGAAAAATAAATTTAATATCTGAATGTATCTGAGCTAGAGTTTTCATAGGGATTATGCATTATTTCAAGCTGCCTATCTGAACTTTTTCGCAGCATGTATATTTTATCTTATGAACAATGAATGTCTTATTGTCAAATTTTTTGCTTCTAATTCCAGTATGATAAATTTTCACAATTGTTAAATCAGGCTTTTCACGGATATTTTTTAAACAAAATAGCGCCAAAAAGTACTGTATTTGGTTACTTTATATCAAATTTGAGAGTTTTTAGTTAGAAGTCTTATAGTAATGATTAAGTATACATATTTTTACTTACTCAGTTATTGCAATACTCAAAGACTGCTGAAAAAAGTGTAAAATTGTATACTATCATAAATTAAATTTATTTGGCTCTAAGCTCGACTTTTATCCATTTTTTTCGCAATGCAATACTTCTTCGGAGTAGTTGCACGAACGCTATCGTTGAAACCTCTGTCAGACTGTCGTTTTAATTTTTAAGTTAATCGATAATTTATGATGCGGAAAAAGTATTTGCCAAAAAGCCAAGGTTTTTGTTGGATAAAGAAAACCGAATTCTTAATTTTGGATAAAGTCGACCTTTGAGGATGTTTGAAAAATTAAGGGTTGAAGAAATAGTTTGTAATTGCGTAGGCGTAACTATCGTAAATATCGCAACTACAAATTACTTCCCATAAAATCCCTGCCTTGTGTTCCCAATAGCCACCTTTTTTGCCAACGTGAGGTAGGTTCGAGTGAAGAAGCTTGTTGCTCTTGTTGTCGCCGCATCATTATGACTTCGGTTGAATCGCTCAATCCAGGATCGCGATAGGGAATAGCAGCACGGGTTAGTAAGTGTTCTTTTTCAACTTGCGAGAGGGGAGTAAATATTGAGCGGTTTTGAGACTCACCACTTGCAGAATGGGCTGCTACAGTACCAGGCGATCGCCTGCCCACCGGTGGGGTAGAAGCGATCGCTAAACCAGCTGACAAAAGTGCTGTGCGTACAGCAGCAGAACAAGAATAGGTGGCTAATAAACCACCTTGATGTAGACACAATGAGAGTTGTTTAATAAATTCAACAGTCCATAATTGGGGACACTGTGGTGGTGAAAAGGGATCGAGGAAAATTGCATCTGCCGAGAAATCCGACTGATGTACTAGCGCGATCGTAGTTCTAGCATCACCAATTAGTACCTTTGCTTTCAGGCGATCTGTTTGCACTTGATGCTCAAAAGCTAGCTGGGACAAGATTTCAATATAGCTACAGTGCCAATTGTCGAACAAGTGATGAGCGATCGCAGCTTGTGGCACTGCCGGATTCAGTTCTAAACCGATTACTTCAACAAAACAACTGGGATTCACTGCCCAAATTGTCTGCAAAGCAGCAGCTGTGTTGTATCCTAGACCATAACAAATATCCAATAGTCGCAAAACTGGTTTTTGAGCAACTGTAGCCAGTTGAGTAGGTTCCACAAACTTGAAAAAACTCTCCTGCTTCGCTCCATAATGGCTATGAAAGGATTCACCAAACTCTTCAGAGACAAAGGTGAAAGAACCATCTGCTGTGAGCTTAGGTGTAAAATTTTCTAAGTCTGACATCTTACAAAAAAACTGAATAATGACCAATGCCCAATAACCAATTTGTTGTTTCACCAGCTTGGCTATTTGAACATCTAGAAGATCCGCAAGTTGTTATTGTTGATTGTCGCTTTTCTTTAGCCGATCCACAACTAGGACAACAACAGTACCAAACAAGCCATATTAAAGGGTCATATTACCTAGATTTAAATCAGGATCTTTCCAGTCAAGTGGGTAAGCATGGCGGGAGACATCCTTTACCTGAACCCAATGATATCGCTAACAAATTTGCCGCAATTGGGGTAAATTACCAAAAAACTCTGGTGGTAGCTTATGATGATTCGCGTTTTGCTTTTGCATCTCGTTTATGGTGGCTGTTGCGCTATCTCGGACATGAGCAAGTTGCGGTACTAGATGGAGGCTTTACTGGATGGCAAAAAGCTGGTTATCCAGTTACGGATGTCGTTCCTCAACCTCAGATTGGTACGTTTGTAGCTCAAGTGCAACCAGAAAAAGTGGTGGATATTAATGTGGTGAAAACCCGGAAAGATAGCCAAGAGGTAGTATTGGTAGATTCGAGAGAAAGCGATCGCTATCGAGGTGAACGAGAGCCAATTGATAAAATTGCCGGACATATTCCTGGTGCAGTCAACTATCCTTGGCAAGAAGTTACAGACTCTTCCGGCTACCTACTCCCTCAAGAGGAACAACGCCGTCGGTGGGAACAGCTAGAAAAAGCCGAAGAAATCTTGGTTTATTGCGGTTCTGGTGTTACTGCTTGCGTAAATTTACTTTCTTTAGAATTAGCTGGCATTAACAAAGGTAAACTTTATGCTGGTAGCTGGAGTGATTGGATTTCTTATTTATAGTCATTGGTCATTGGTCATTAGTCATTAGTCATTGTTTTTTGACAAGGCACAAAGGACAAAGGACAAAGGACTAATTTCAAAACCGACCTAATTGCAAATTGTAATTAATGGTGAAGAACCAGCCATCAAAATCAATGTTTTCGGCGGTTGAACTACCTAAACTCATTCCAGCCTGTACATTCATGTATGTGGTATCGGATATTCGGTAATTTAAGTGCCCAAATATCCGATGGAATTGGTCTTCTCGATCGCGCTGTGTAAAGTCTGAGAAGTTCACCTGGTAGTCAATGCCAACCTGGAGAGGTTCTTGCAAGTAGTAGTTCAGAGACACCCAAAACGAATTGATTATCCGATCGCGACTTTGGGGGTCAGCAAAATTTACACTTAATTCATACAAGGTGTCTAGCGTTAATTTTGGAGTTAATGGATCTCGCCGTCCCAAAGATAGTTGTAGGGAATTCTCATTTAAAAAGCGATCGCCTGCTTTGAAGCTATCCAGGCGATCGCTGCTATTAGCATAAAATAGCTGTTGATTGCTCCAACTGAGTTCTCCATACATTCGCTGGGATAGCTGCTGGTAAACACTGAGATTGAATCTTAGCTGGTTGTAATGGTATTGTGACTGATTTATATAACGAATGAGATTGCCATCTATTGAGCCGTTTAAAAAAGTCCTAGATCCCAAAGGTAAATATGCAGAGGTTAGCGTCAGTCCAGAAATAATTAAACCATCTTCAATAGGATTATCATCTGAGGAGAAAATATTAGTCGTTTGGAAGTAACCGACACGGCCCTGTAGATAACCTATGGGTTTAAACTTAGGTACGGGTTGTTCTATCGGTGGAAGAGGAGGCAATTCTAGGGGTCGTAACCGTATGCGTAACCCCAATTCGCGATCGCTATCAGACTCAGGAGATGATTTTGGCGATCGTAGAAGCTCTATTAGCCTCTCTAGCCTTTGGGAATAATTTATATCAGGTGTATTTAATAGTTCCTCTTTTGAATCTGAAGGAGATGTAGGCAAAACACTTGGCTGCGATTCTAGCGGTGGCGGGTCATTTTGCTTTTGAGTATTCCTAAATTCTTCGGTTGGATCTTGATCTGTTTGTGTAGTTTCGGGTGTTTGCTGTGCCAGATTTAACGGTATCTGGGAGTCTAAAGTTTGCGACTCACTCGACTGCTGGCATAAAGAGTTAATTACTCCCTGCTGCAACTTCTGACATAGCTGATCAGTTACCTGTGTGCTTGCTAAATTTTTAGAACGCCAAATCTCTGTATTTGCAGATTCTGCCGCATCTACTCTAATGCAACACCAGCTTCCCCCACTGGACGCTAACAAGATACAAAAAAACAAATTCTTCCAGTTTTTGAGTCGCATCTGTTAGATTGCGTTGATCGCATTTGGCCAATGTAGACCCACAAGCTGTATCAGAAGTTCCGACTCAGAAGATGCAATTGAGTGCATTTATCTTAACCTTGTAAGTATATACTGAAACTACAAACTGATATTGCTGATTTTCGAATCATCTCAGATTTGCAAAAAAATTTAACATTATTCGGTACAATTAATTCTGCTCAACTTTAGTGAAATATCGTCCTAGAGTTACTTCACAACACATCCCTAACAACTTCTTGTCCCTGTAATTGATCTGATTAGAATCGATAACATGTAAGATATTTCTCATTTTATTATTGATATCAAGTACTAACTTGGAAATTTGTAGCAGGCTTTATTGTATATAATGTCAGCTTAAGGATAAAAACTTAAATAAACTAAACAAATGGTTCATTTTTGTCTATTAAATTTAGACTTAGACTAAAAATAAAGATAATTTTAATAAATAAATCGTTATAACAATTATCAGCAGTTTGAATATTTAAGTTTTTTGGTATTATTTGAAGCTCACACATCATCAAACTATGTTTTATAAATCATTTCCACTATTGGTGATTGGTTTATGGGGAGTTATAGTACTACCTTTGCCAAATAGGGTAAGTAAGCCGTGGGAAAAATTTATAAGTATGTAACAAAAAATTAAGCAGAAGAATTGGAGTTAAATCTTATACGCTGTGTACTATATTTTCCCTTCTCTG